>CAXUCT010000060.1:0-14768 GCA_964249415.1 uncultured Bryobacteraceae bacterium
GTCGCCGAAAGCGGTTTCTGCGGAGTTCTCAGTGCGGCTGGCCCGCAGCCCATTCGCGCTGCGGCGTCGGATGATTGTGGAAGATGGCCAGCCGGGCGTGCGCATTGAGGAAGAACTTACAAATGAAGGTGACGAGGATCTAAGTTATATGTGGGGACATCACCCGGCCTATGGCGCCCCGTTTCTCAGTAGCGAATGCCGGCTGATTGCTCCCGCCAAGGGTTACCTGGCTCATGGCGAAACCGAGCAGAAGGTTTGGCCCGGTTCCATAGGAATTCCCCCGCCGGAAGAGCGCGTAACCGCCATGGGATATCTGGTGAGCCTAACGGAGGGATGGTATGAACTGTACAATCAGCGGCTCGGATTTGGAATTCGTTGGGACTGGGAAGTCGAGATGTTTCCCTATGTTTGGTTGTGGCAGGAATTGCGCGGCAGCTTTGGTTATCCCTGGTACGGCAGATGCTACGTCATGGGCGTAGAGCCATTCACCAGCATTCCAGGATCTGGCTTAGCGAATGCAATGGCGGAAGGTACCGCCAAAACGATTTCCGCAGGCGTTTCGGTCTCAACAGCATTGCGAGTCAGCTTCATCGATTCTGTAACTTCGCTTTAGCGGTGTGCCAGGAGGCTGAGCCCTCCGCGACAATGATCTTCTGGTCTGCCGGTATGTTCGTCAATCGATCGACAATTCCGCTGGGCCAAGTTACGATCAACTCATCGACCTTACTAGAGGAACCCAGTCCGAAGTGAAGAGCTAACTCACTCTGCGAAAGATAGCTGCCACCGCTGCGGACTTCGTCTATTTGCTGCAGTGGTCCAGCGTGAACACTGACCAGTGCGCCGATGCCATCGCGGTTTGATTTCACGCCTACGGTCTTGACGTCCAACCAATGCGCGCTCGGCTTATCAGTCAGCATTAGCAATGACGGATGTTCATGCATTTCATTCACGGCGATGCTGACACGGCCGTCGTTCAGGATGTCCGCGGAGGCGGCTCCCCGGCTGGAATGAACACTGGCGAGGACGCCGGTTTGGGCTGAGACGTCCTGAAAATGTCCATTGTGCAAATTCCGAAAGAGCAGTTTCGATTGGAGATAGCGCGAATCGCTACGGGCGGTATCGATCTCCGGAGAGAGATGACCGTTAACCATGAAGATGTCGCTCCAGCCATCGTTGTCGTAGTCCAGGAACAACGCTCCCCAGCCCAGAAAGCTGCGGACGCGTCCCAGACCGGCTTGGAAAACGCGGTCCGAAAACGTTCCATCGCCGTTGTTCCGGTATAAGTTAGGGCTGTCGTCAGAAAAATTAGTCTTAAGAATGCCGAAGCGTCCTTGGTGATCATAATCGGCGGCCGCAACACCCATGCCGGCCTGCGGTTCACCGTCTTCGTTAAAGGCCGTTCCGGAGGCGATCCCGACGTCTTCAAACGTGCCGTCGTGGCGATTGTGGTAGAGGATGCTGGCAGCCGAATCGCAGGCGACGTAGAGGTCTGGCCAGCCGTCTCCGTCGTAATCGAGCGTCAACACGCCCAGTGCATAATGCCCTTCGGTTTTACGAATACCCGACGAATTACTAACATCGGTAAAGCTGCCGCCGGTATTACGATAAAGGTAATTGACTCCGGCTTTCAGTCCCCGCGGACCGCAAGCGATCGGAATGCCTTTATACTCGCAGAACTGGCCCGATCCCGCGGCCGGCACATTCGAAAACAAGGGGCCGGGGTCGATATACGTTGCTACGAACAAATCCAATTTCCCGTCGCGATCAAAATCGACGAAAGCGCAACCTGAATGCCAGTGACCCTCTTCCCCACTAACCCCAGACGCCGATGCCACTTCGCGAAAAGTGCCGTCTCCCTGGTTGTGGAATAGCTTGTTCCGGCCGTAATACGTCACAAATAAGTCGTCCCAGCCATCGTTATCGTAGTCCCCGACGCAAGCTCCCTGTCCCCACCCGGAAACCGCCAGTCCGGACTTTTCTGTCACATCTGTAAACGTTCCATCGCCGTTGTTGCGATAGAGATGATTTGTGGAAGGCGGGCTGGACGGAGCGCCAAAGCGCGATCCGTTTACCACAAATAGGTCCACATAGCCGTCGTTGTTGTAATCGATGAAAGCGATACCGCTCCCGTTCATTTCCACCAGATACTTCTTTTTCAACTCGTCGCCTGAGACGTTTTGAGCGGCGAGACCTGATTGTTGAGAGATATCGGTGAAGTGCAGCGGCAGCAGCGCCGATGCCGCCAACAGAATATTCCGCAGCAGGTTCAGCATGTCAATGGGACTGGGACAGAAGCCGATTCCGCGCCTGCCGCGCAAGCACGTCCTCTTCCCGCATTCCCCCTAAGGCCAAAAACTGCCGCTGCGCACTTTCAGCATCTTCCGTGCGTCCCTGGCGGCGGTAGATTTGCGCCCTCTTGTAGTAAGGGAGTGCGTAGGTGTGATCCAGGTTCGAAGCGGTTTGAAAATCTCTCAGTGCAGCATTTAGGTTTCCCTGCTCCATACGAATCTTGCCCCGCAAGAAATAGGCAGGCGCGAACGTTACATTGCGCTGAAGCGTATCGGCAAGCGACAACAGTGACTGTGGCCAACGCTCGCGTCCAGCGCGATAGAGAATCAGGGCGTGAAGATAGGAAAGGTAAAAGCCGGAGTCGCCGGTATTTGGCGCCTGCTCCACAATCTCATTGGCGTGTTCCAGGTCGCCCGTAATGTACAGCAGGAATGCGAGTCCTTCGCGGGGCGCTTCTAATTGCGGACTCACCTCCATCGCTTTCGAATACAGTGCAATCGCATCGCTATAACGTCCCAAGCTGAACTGCGCGAGGCCTAGAGTGGAGAGTAGCGCCGCCGAAGGCTGTACCGACGACAAAACGCTGTTCAGTAAATCGGTTGCTTTGACAAACTGTTCTTCGCGAATCAGTTCCACGGCTGCGTCTCCGCAATAATCTTCTTCGGGGCGCGCTTGGCAGGCGAGTGACATAGCTGCTGCGGAACCGGGCTTAGAGAGAGCTTGCAAGGCCTTCCCGCGCAAAAACAATACCTCCGGCCGTCGCTGATCGGGCCCAACCGGAAGCGAATCAACGGTGGTGAGCGCACTGCTTGAATCTCCTTCTTTCAACTGTGCGAGAGCGAGATTAAACGTGGTTGCAGTGGATTGCGGGCTCACCGAGTGCGCTTTCGAAAGCGCCGCAACAGCATGAGCGTAATCTTTGCATTGCGCGAGCCCGATGCCGGTGGCGGACAAAGCTCCTGCATCAACCGTCGTGTTCGCAGCCGCAATCAGAATCGGAACCGCTTGGCCGCAATGGCCTTCCTGGGCTAGCAAAGACCCAAGGTGAATTTGGGCGGCTGTGAAATTTGGCAGCCATTCCGTGGCGCGTTGATATGCGCCGATCGCATCTCTTGTTTTGTGCTCCTGTTCGAAGACCATGCCCAGCGCGTTGCTCAGAAGAGCCGAATGCGGGAATTGGGCGAGGCCTTCTGAGAGCTTCGTTTCAGCTCCAGCCAGATCATGACTCTGAATGACCGGCAACACGGAAGTGAGGTACTGCAAGTCAGCTTGCGCGTACGCATGAAAGGAGAAGGCGAACCAAAAAAGAAAGAACCGCGAGCGCATTAGTTTACAATTCTTCCATGTTGAAAGCGGTATTGCTGGGCTACAGTTTGGCAGGATTTGCTTTGTCTCCCGCCACCGCTTATCTGGGAAAGGGCAACCAACTGATGCAGGCGGAGCGATACGATGAAGCCGCCGCGCAATTCAGCCAGGCGCTTTCTTATGACAAAACACTGCAGGAAGCGCGGAAAAATCTCGCCATTTGCGATTTCGAGATTCGCGACTATAAAGATGCCCGTGCCTTGTTTGAAAGTCTCGCTGCGGGAAGAGATCATGTCCTTGCGGCTTATTATCTTGCTCGTTTGGATATAAGAGATGACCACCTAGACTCAGCCATCAAACGTCTCCAAAACAACAGCTTCGTCGATGCAAAGTATTTCCTCGGCATAGCTTACTTCAAAAGAGGCCTGTATCAAGAAGCCATTCAATCGCTGCGCACTTACATCGAGCAAAATCCCCGTGATTTTCGGGCTCATCAATGGCTTGCTCGCTCACTACAGAAAAGTGGCCTCGCGGAAGAGGCAAATCGTGAGTTTCAACGCACACGGGAACTGCACGAGTATTACACCGACGGATCCGTTGCCATCGGGAGGTGCCGATCGCTCCTAAGTGATGGCAAGACCGATCAAGCATGGGCGGCGTGTAAACCGATGCTGCAGACAGACGATGTCGACAAAATAGCCGCAATCGGCATGCTGTTCGGTCAGATAAACGATCAGCCGCATGCTTTGCAAGCATGGCAGGCAGCCATCGCATTGGATCCAGGATCGCCCGAAATAAATTACAACCTTGCCCTGGCTTACTTCCAGGTTCGCAACATACAGGATTCACTGAAGTACGCCCGGAAGGCCTTTGAACTCTGGCCTGCCTTTCCTGAAGCGAACGTCCTATACGGGACGATTCTATATATGACAGGCCCGGACGCAGAAGCTGGGCGTGTTCTGAGACACGCTCTAGCACTGCGTCCGGACGATGCCAATGTAAGCCGTTTACTCGCTGAACTGCAGGCCCGTTCCAAAGCACGATAAGAATTAAAACTGGAATTTCAATCCGAACTGCATTGCCCGTGGGTCGGTCGCGACGTTAGTAATCTTCCCAAACTGGCATCCGAATTGGTGAACCAGATCGGTGGAACCGTCCGCGTTCGGCCCCAAACACCAGTTCGTATTGGGAAGGCCGAGATTTTGGTGATTGAGCGCGTTATACACTTCCCAACGGAAGCTGAAATAGCGCGTTTCGCTGATGTGAAAGTCCTTTGATAAGGACATGTCTACGTTCCAAAAATTCGGTCCTCGGACAGAATTGTTGCGAACACCCATGTTGCCGAATTGCCACCACGCATTGTAAGTCGTGGGATCCGCCGCCGTCAGGAAGGCAGGATCGGTTTGGAACGCCGCCTGAAATGCATTCGGATTGAACCACTGATTTTGCGTATGTGCACCCTGGTTGGGATTGCCAATCAGGTTAGGGCGACAGACTCCGATCTCACTCTGAATGCCATTGCAAGGGGCAGTAATCACCAGGGGTATACCGTCTTGAAAGTTCCAGTTATGGGTTAGAGTCCAGCCGCCCACGATCAAATTCAAAAATCTATTCCCGGACAGGAATGCTTTTCCTTTTCCGAACGGCAAACTGTAAGAACCGGCAATGTTCAGCACATTTGGAATGTCGTCGGCGGTCAGCGCGACATCGGCATAACGGTTGTCTGGATTCTGCGCGGCGCCCGAACCGCCAGTCTGACCGCTTCCGCCCGAAAGACCTCCGGCAACCTGCGATGCTCTACCGACCGAGCGCCCGATCGTGGTTGCGGTCGCAGTGTTTCCGATCAGGCTTCCCGTGTTGGGTGTTCCGATGTTCTTTTGGTGAGTGTAGGCGAGCATGAGCGACAGTCCCTGCGAGTATCGCTTTTCGAACTTAAGTTGTCCGGAGTTATAGCGGTTGAAGCCGTCGGGATTTGAGTTGATAGCCAGATTAGAATATTGCGGATATGGCTTTAGCAATTGGGACAATGGAATGGTCGGTCCATAGATAGAAACGAGTGACGCCGGAGTAGGAACCTGGTTGTTGATACTAGTCCGGAGTTGCTGGAGGGTTGCTGTCGGCACATGATCGTAGCTCCGGAACTCATCTCCAAACAGATGCAGCCCGTGAGTGCCCACATACCCAACGCTGATCGACATATTCGCAGGTAGTGAATGTTCGACAAAAAGACTGTACTGCTGTACATACGGGTCTTTGTCGCCTTTCAGGAAGCCCTGCAGATACTGGCCGAGGAACTGCTGATCAGTTGTTTTCACCGCGCTGAGCGGTGGAAGATTGAGCGTCGGAGCTCCGTTGCTTAACTTGAAGGCCGGCGTCTGACCGGTGTAGTCACCGTTAAATACAACCTGGGAAGAGAAACCGGGCCCACTGATAGCGCCGTTCTGATCACCGAATGCGGCGCTAATTCCGTTACTGTAGATGACGTCATATCCGCCGCGAATCACCCAATCCCTGCGATTTGTGGGCGTCCACGCAAAATTAAAGCGCGGTCCCAAATCGCCCTTGTTTGCGGGGAATGCATTCGACGCTGGATGCGCGGGGGTTCCAAAGTAGTCGACGCGACCGGGGTAGGGGACATCCGGATTCAGGGCGCTGAAATCAATGTTGGCAAGATAGTTGTGACGCTCGCGGAACCATCCAAAGATGTCGTATCGCAGGCCGATATTCAAAGTGAGCTTTGAGTTCACTCGCCAGTCATCCTGACCGTAGAAGCCCCAGTAATTGTCAGTCTGATAGGGATATTGAAACTCGCCTGATCCACTTCCCGTATTCACCGCTCCCAGCAGGAACTGCGCCAAAGCATTCCCCCCCAGGCCAGTTACAGGGTCATTTGTCAGATTTCCCGAGAAATTCAGATAGAAGCCCCAATTTGTGTCGTACCAATTATCCTCGCGGCGAAACATCAGCCCGGCTTTGATCGTGTGGCTCCCTATGACCTTTGTGACGTTGTCCTGCAGCGTGTACGCATCTACTCCCTGAATTCCGTTCTGCCATTGAGCCGGTCCAAAACTGCCGTAGCCTTGACCCAGATTGATGATCGGCACGGGGAACAGATTGGAGCTTATAAAGTTCAATCCCTGAATCTTCTGCTCGATGCCGGAATTGTCAACGAGAGAACTTGGGTTCGGCTGTGAGATCTGGTTCTGTCTGCTGTAACTGCCGCGAAATTCGTTGATGAGTGTGGGGCTAAATGTTTGCGTGTGACCTATGGCGAAGATTTGATTGGCCGTGGTGTAAGGCTGAGCACCGCTGAGTCCTTGCGTAGGAGCGGTGGGACCAAACCACGGAAGGCGGAAGTTTGAGTAATAACTTGGATTGTAAAGATACTCGACAAACAAAGAGCTCTTCTCGTTGAAACGGTGATCCACCTTGATCGACATGTTGTTTGTGGTCAGGCTGCTGCCGATGGTCCCAAGAAAGTTGTTGCAGAACGAGCCGCATCCGCTTCCGCCTTGCTGGAGAGGATCGAGAAAATTGGGATTCGGGAAGCTTGCAACGTAATACGCTGCTAGAGGGTCAATCTGATTCGGCGGGATAACGTTTCCAGCGATCGGCGTGCGATGGAATAGCCCGTTCGCATCTGGGCCCGTTGTTGAATACGGGTCATAAATCTGGCAGGCAGGGCAATTCCCAAGATCAGGACGGTCCGAGAAATTCCCAGCCCGCTCCTGTGGCGTCGGGACCGTGTAGATTTGATTCTTGTTTTCGTGCAGGAGCGAGGTCTCCCAAGAGAAGAAGAAGAACGTCTTGTTCTTTATAATCGGTCCTCCCACTGTTCCTCCGAAATCATTGAAATTTACACGAGGAGATAAAAATTCAGCGCCCGACGCATCGCGGCGATCGAAGGGATTGCTGGCGTTGAAAAAGGAACTGCGAGTGTAATCGTAAAGGCTGCCGTGCACGCCGTTCGTTCCCGACTTGAGAACAATATTGATCACGGCGCCGCTGGTCCGGCTCCACTCCGCAGCCAAGCCGTTGTTCACCATGTTGAACTCCGCCACCGCGTCTGGCGATGGATTAACGACCACTGCTTCCGGTCCTAATGTGGCGTTTAGGTTGCCATCCAGATACCAGGCGTTTGCGCCCCCTTGACTGCCGTTCACGCTAATGCCAGAACCAACGATGTGAGTTGGGTCCGGAAAGCCGCCAAACTCACTGTCGAACCCAAATCCGGAGCCGGTTGGCCCGGTCGACTGAGTGACTCCGGGGAGCAGTTGAACCAGATTCTGAATGTCACGGCCAAGAATCGGCACTTTGTCGAGCAGCTCGCTTTGAATGGATGTCGAAAAGTTAGAAGCGGTACTTTCAATAAGTGGTGGAGCGGCTGAAACATTGATAGTCTCGGCTGTCTGGCCTAGCTGCAGCCTGCCATCGACGGTTACTGTTGTTCCAGCCTGTACCTGGATGTTAGTAATGTCTAACTTCGTGAACGCCGGCGCCTGAAAATTCGCGATGTAGGTTCCTGGGAGGAGGTCGACTGCTAAATAGAATCCCGAGCCGTTCGTGGTGAGATGAGTAGGTTCGCTGGTGGCAGTGTTGGTGATGGTGACTTGAACGCCCGGAACTGCGGCACCTTGAGGATCGGTCACGGTGCCACGTATTTGGCCACGATTTAACTGTGCGTACGCTTGCGGTACAACCAGCAACAGACTTGCTGAGATGAGAGCGGATCGAATCTGCCGTCGCATATGCCTCCTTATTCCAAGACCTTTTCGTTTCCGGGCGGCGTCTCTTGCGAGAGAAGTACAACCGCGATAAGGGCAAAGACAATGCCCGCAATTTGAGTAACCGTGAGCTTTTCCCCAAGAAACAGCCAAGCTCCGCAGATAGTAATCAACGGATAGAGATTGATAATCGGGATAACAACCGACGCCTTACCGCCTTTGGCTAACGCGGCGAAACTAGTAAGCGCCCCCAAACCGTTCAATAAGCCGCCCAGGGCGGCAAGAGTTAAAAGCGCCGGGCTCACCCGCCAATTCTGCGGAACAGCCAGAGCGACAGCTAGCGAGATAAGCATCATGGCGACGCAGAACCAGACAAACGACGCTTCGAACGAGATGTAATTGGTAGTAAGCTTCTGCGTTACGCCGGAAATCCCGAAGAGAACCAGCGTGAATAGTGAGAGGCAAAACCAGGTCTGCATTTCAGACGCTCAAGAGAAAGATAGAGATGAGGGCGAACACTAACCCAAGCATCTGCATGCGATTCAGCGTTTCTTTTAGAAAGATCAAGGCAAGAACCACCGTCGCCAGCGGCGCCAATCCGACGAGCGGAACCACAATGGACGCCTTACCGCCGCGCGCCAACGCCAAATAAAAAGCGACATTGCCGAGGCCACCCAGAACGCCCGTTAACAATCCATAGAATGCTCCCCGAGATGAGGTCCAGTTCTTTCGCTGGCGAGTCGCTTTCGACAGGATGACCCAGATAACGGGCGGCAAGAGCCCGAATGAGAATACAACTTGGTTGATCCAGGGAGATATTCGATCTACGATGAATTTCGATTCAAGCCCCCACATGCCCCAAAGGAATACGGAGAGAATCGAGTAAGTCATCCAGGGCGGGGTTAGATAAGCAAGCAAAGATCTTTACCGTTTCCGCTGCGTTCATTTCGGTCCAGGCGGCGGGAACTACCCGTATCACTCAACCTAGAGTTGAGCTTATTGTGCAGCAGAACGCTCGCAAAGTTCTTACCAACTTTTCAGCCAATGTGTAAAAGTGTGTAATTCTCGGGGCTGTTCGGCTTAGGACCGAAAGATTTAGCGAGATGCAGTTCTAGCTGAGGGAGAGCGTACCGTCAAATGCTTTCTGATTTTTCTTCGGAGTGGCGCCCGTAACCTGATGAAATAAGGTACAGAAGTGGCTAACGTTTCGGAAACCCAAAGAGTACGCGACCTCCTTAGTCGATAGCTGTTCCACTTGCAGCATTCTGCAAGCCTTCGAGATGATCAAGGAATTATAGTACGTATGTGGGCTAATACCAGCGGAGTTTTTGAACAACGGTATGAAACGGGAAGAACTAAGTCCCACAGCATTGCAGAGTTCCGACAACCGGAACCCTCCCTTTCCGTGCGCGTTCATGAACTCCGTGGCGCGATGCATGTGCAGCCAAGGTAGCTGCGTCGCCTGATTTAACTCGAAGGGAACCACTGCCTCGGAAGGCCACGAACGAAGGACATGAATGAGAATCTGGCGGACTATCATCTCGACCATGGCGTCATAACCGCGACGCCGCTGCCGGTACTCCTCCAGCAGCGTGTAGATGAGAGCGAACGCCTCGGGGTTCTGAAACCTTCCTAAAAAGCGCAGTTTCCGCGAGATTCCACTGTAGGGCAGAGCCATGGCTTCGGCAACGGAGTACAGCACCGGCGGGCGAACGATTAAGGTAAACCCCTTCGACTTCGGCTCATTTACGCCGAAACGGCAGCGATGAAGTTCGCCCGGATTCACAATAAGGATTTCGCCGGCATTGACGATTTCGTGGCGCTGCTCGTAAATGATATCGACGCTGCCGGCCAAACACATGACGAAGGTGTATTCGCCATGGGTATGCGCCAGCCCATCGTACTCACCCTGCATGTAATCGAACTGGTGAAATCCCAGCCCGAAATCGGGCGTGAGCCAGACATGGCTATCCGAAGGATCAGAGTCGATTGAACTGAGCATAAGAGAAAAGCTACGAATGTGTTAGAGATGACGCTATCACGGTGCGGCCCAAGGAAGCAAGCTGGGCAGGACAAGCGCGGAGGCGCGACTGCACGCCCGTATGGAAGAGGACTGACTATTCCTAGGGCGGCGTACTTGACACGTGCCCGGATTCCGCAGATTGCCCCGAACTTTAATGGCCAGAGATACTCATAGCTCCGTCTACCACGAGACTCGCGCCCGAAATGAATGACGCGGCCTCCGAGCAAAGGAAGAACACGGCTTGCGCGACATCGCGCGGGGTACCGACGCGGCCCACAGGATGACACGCCAGTATCTGGCGCATGGTTTCTTGCCGGTTCGAAACCGATCTGAGCCATCTTTCCATCAACGGAGTATCGATATATCCCGGGCAGACGGCGTTAACGCGAATGCCGGCAGGCCCATGATCGATCGCCATTGCCCGGGTAAGACCAATCAGCCCAGCTTTTGTGGAATCGTAGGCTGCACAACCGGCATAGGAGACGAAGGCGTGTACGGAAGAAATGTTGACGATAGACCCGCCGTATTCACACATTTCCGCAATGGCATACTTTGACATCAAAAATGCGCCTCGAAGGTTAACCGCCATCTGGCGGTCCCACGCAGCAGAGGTCAAGCCGCTTACTGAACCGTTTACTTCAATTCCCGCGTTATTGACCAGCACGTCGATAGGGCCAAGCTTACGGGCAACTTCTTCCACAGCCGCTTTCACGTGGTTTTCGTCAGCAACGTCCGCCTGAATCGCGAGCGTTGGCGCGGAATTCGAAAGACCGCTAGCTAGGGCCAGGGCGGCTGCACCATCTATGTCGATTATCGCCACGGCATCGTTGTCTTCTGCGAAGCGGAGGGCGATGCCGGCGCCAATACCGGCAGCTCCACCTGTCACCAGAACTGTTCTTTGAGCCATAAGTACAGCGTGAGCGGTTCACTCAGTGTACTGAACGTTTTTTCATGTCATAGTTTTCGATTCGTCCATGAAGAGGGAAAGGATTTTAGAACATATACCGGCTCGGAAACAGGCGCAATCCCCTATCATGAAGATCGTCCGTCAAATCGTGCCACATGAAAATTACTCGCGTGGAAGCAATTTATATTCGTTTGCCCCAGGTAAAGGAACAGTGCGACAGCGGACAGGATGCGCTGATAGTTCGTGTTGAAACCGATGCGGGAATTACCGGGATCGGCGAAGTGGATTCGAGCCCGCTAGCCGCAAAGTGGGTTATTGAAGGACCCTATTCGCATACCACTACGTCCGGGCTTGCCCATTTGGTGATGGGCGAAGATCCTTTTGAAACGGAAAAGATTTGGGAAAAGATGTACCGGGCCAACATTTACTCTGGGCGAAGAGGCATTGCGATTCACGCAATGAGCGGAATTGACATGGCGCTCTGGGATATCAAGGGTAAAGCTTTAGGAATGCCTGTATGGAAGCTGCTGGGGGGAGGGTTCTACAAGAAGATCCGCTGTTACGCGAGTTCGTTATTCGGGGCGACTCCGCACGAGACAGGCGAGCGGGCGCGCCAATTTGCAGGTCAGGGCTTTTCGGCTGTGAAGTTTGGTTGGGGTCCCATGGGCCAGGACGAACGCACCGATATAGCTTTGGTGGCGGAAGCTCGTCGAGGCTTGGGCCCTGACATAGACTTGTTGGTAGATGCCGGTTTGGCATGGGACGCCAAGACGGCGATACAGCGCGCGAACGCGTTCGTTGAAGCAAATATCTTCTGGCTGGAAGAACCTCTGCGGCCAGACGATTATTCCGGTTACCGAAAACTCAGCGAAGCGACCTCACTCCGTATTGCGGCCGGGGAAGAAGAGAGCAACCGGCTTTCGTATATCGACTTGATGGACCGTGGCCACATTGACGTCGTTCAAGTTGACTTGACGCGCTGCGGCGGGTTCACGGAAGGAATGAAAATCGCAAGTCTTGCAGCGGACCGGGCGCTGCCCGTAGCTAACCATGGCTTCACAACTTACATAAACGTGGCTGCGGCACTGCATTGGCTCAACTCAGTCCCGAATGCCCTCATCTGCGAGTTCGTGGCGGAGGCCGGCACGACACTTCGAGAAAAACTCACAAAGCAAAGGATCCAGGCGAAAGACGGCTATTTGAAAATGCCGGAAGATCCGGGATTGGGAATTGACTTGAACGAGAACGCGATTGCGGAGTACCGGGTGTGTTGATGGGTGCTAGAACGGCTATTGTCACGGGCGCGGCGAAAGGTATTGGCAGAGCAATTGCAGAACGCTTAGCAAGAGACGGATTTGCGGTGGTGATCGCAGATATCGATGCAAACGCGGCGAAATTAACTGCCGAACAACTTGAAAGTTCCATCGCGGCGATTGCGATTGGATGGAGTGTTGACGTAGCCGATCCAGCATCCGCACTGCAAATGGCCAGCGCGGTGGTCGAACGCTTCGGAAATATAGACGTTTTGGTTAACAATGCGGGTGTGGCGGGCGAAGCCGCGCCCGTACACGAATACCGAATTGAGGAGTGGCGGCGCGTGATTTCTATCGACCTGGACGGCGTGTTCTTTTGCTCCAAAGCGGTACTGCCGCCGATGCTCGCGAGGCGGTCGGGACGGATCATCAACATCGCTTCGATTTCAGGCAAGGAAGGCAATCCCAACATGGCCGCTTACTCCGCTGCCAAAGCCGGTGTCATCGGTTTTACGAAGGCGCTCGCCAAGGAAGTCGCCAACAAAGGCGTTTACGTCAACTGCATTACTCCAGCCGTGATTGAAACGGAGCTTTTGAATCAGCTTACCGAAGACGCTGTGAATTACATGATATCGAGGATACCTATGGGTAGAGTGGGCAAACCCCAAGAAGTGGCAGCACTGGTTTCCTGGTTAGCTTCAGAGGAGTGCAGCTTCAGCACTGGAGCGGTTTTTGACTTGAGCGGTGGCAGAGCAACTTACTAGGTCTCTGTTGCAAGCGGCAGGATGCCTTTATGATATTTGGCATTGAGTGAGTCGCCTGACTGCCGTGTCGTGAGGGTGGGCATGACGATGTTTAGCGATTGCTCAGGGCGCCTTTCCTCCGCGCTCTTTTCTCTCCCCCAATTAGCTATACAATCGGCTGCGCCCCTTGCCGGCTTTGTGGTGCATTTGGTCAGTGGCGTTCAGCCACGAATCCATGACACTAAAACGTCCATGTGTTGTTGTTTTCTAGTTTTAGGAGGAATCTCTTGTCCGCTCACCTATTGGATTCACAACATCTAGTTGAAAGCCGGCAAACTCTGCCGCATCCGTTGGAACGCCTGACCGCTGTTGAGATTGCCGAAGCCGTCAGACTCCTAAAGGAGTGGCGGGGCTTCTCGCATGCAATGCGAATCATCAGCATCATTCTCAGAGAACCGCGCAAAGAGCAGGTCTACGCCTCTGCCGAGGGACAATTCTCCGATCGCCAAGCCACCGCTATCCTCCTTAATACAACACAGAATAGGGCCTGGAAACTCACGATGAATCTCACGCGTTCCGAGATGACGGAAGCCCAGCAAGCTCCTTCCGGCTCGCAGCCAACACTGTCCATGGATGAGCAGATCGAGTGCGAAACAGCAGTTTTGGCAAGCCCGGAATTCAAAGCGGCGCTCCAAAAGTAATACGGAATCGTTGATACATCCTTGGTGATGGTCGATATTTGGAGCGCAGGGAACTATGGCTCGGAGGAAGATTGCAACTTACGTTTGACGCGTCCGCTCTGCTTCCTCAGGAGCGATCCGGCCGATAACGGGTACGCCAGACCGATCGAGGGGATCCGTCCGGTGGTCAATCTCAACAAGATGGAAGCGATTCGAGTGGAAGACTACGGCTACTGGCCACTTCCTCCGCAAGCAGGCAATTATGCGGCGGATAGAGTCGGCCCGCTACGTACGGCTGTCAGACCACTCACTATTACGCAGCCGGACGGCCCCCAGTTTCTCGCTGAATGGCAATCAAATGGATTGGCAGAATTGGAAATTTGTCATTGGCTTTAACGCGCGGGAGGGTCTGACGGTCCATCACATTCGTTATAACGATTACGGTCATGATCGTTCTATTTTGTATCGCGGTTCTCTCACGGAGATGGTCGTGCCATACGGAGATCCTACACCGACACAGGCCCGCAAGAATGCCTTTTATGTTGGCGAGTATGGGATGGGCATGTGTGCGAACAGCCTGCGCCTGGGTTGCGACTGCCTGGGCCACATAACCTATCTTGATGCGCATCTCTGCAATAGCCGCGGCGAGGCATTATGTATACCGCAAGCTATCTGTATTCATGAAGAAGACTACGGCATCTTGTGGAAGCACACTGATCGCCGCCTGCCCGATCGACCCGGGGTGCGGCGCTCCCGACGCTTGGTCGTCTCTTCTGTTTCCACGGTCGAGAACTATGAATATGGCTTCTTTTGGTACTTCTATCAAGATGGAACTATTCAGTTC
>CAXUCT010000061.1:0-10110 GCA_964249415.1 uncultured Bryobacteraceae bacterium
GCTCTATACCTCTCCTTTTGGGGAATCGGGACGCCTTCCATCCGGGAAGCGGCTCTGCGGCTCGCCGGAAGCACTCCGGTAAACGCCGTTGTGATCGACGTCAAGGGAGACATGGGATATCTCTGCTATCGAACGTCTGTTCCGGAAGCCGAAGAGATCGGCGCTCAAAAGCAAATTACAGTTTCAGATATGCCGGCGCTCCTCGATCGTCTGCACAAACAAGGCATCTACACAATTGCCCGGATTGTGACTTTTAAGGACAACATGCTCGGAAAAGCTAATCCCAAAGTTGCCGTGCAGCAGAATGGTCATGCCTTCAAGGATCGTGAGGGTCTCATCTGGTGCGACCCGTTTGTGGAGGCGGTGCACCAATACAACGTAAACTTAGCAGTCGACGCTGCAAAGGCGGGTTTCGATGAAATCGAATTTGATTATGTTCGTTTCCCCGACGCAAAGGGCGTTCAATTTTCGCAGCCCAGTACCGATGAATCCAGGCCGAAGGCCATCACCGGCTTTCTTACGGAAGCACGCGACAAGCTTATTCCCTATAATGTCTTCCTGTCCGCCGACGTGTTCGGTTACATCTGCTGGAATAAAGGTGATACCGGTATCGGGCAGAAAATTGAGGATGTTACCGGTCCATTAGACTACGTCTCCCCGATGCTTTACCCGTCTGGATTTACTTATGGCATCCCAAACTATAGGAATCCCGTTCAGCATCCCTACGAAATTGTCCGGCTCACGCTTGATAGAGCGCAGCAGCGCACCAAGGTTGATCCCGTCCGATTCCGGCCCTGGATTCAAGGCTTTGCGGACTACGCATTCGACAAGCGGCAGTTTGGCCCCACCGAAATCCAGGCTCAGATCAAAGCTGCGGACAGCTTCGGATCAGATGGCTGGCTCCTGTGGAATCCACGAAACGTCTATTCGGCTGATGCGATTCGAACTGCAAGCAAGAAACAACTTGCCGCGGGAGAAAACCCGAATCGCGCTTCAGCAGTGGCGCTCACCGCTTCAAAGTAACTTTTAGTCAAACAGTCTAAACTGCGGGCGCATTCGCGCGCGGATCGTGTAGCTATTCCTCTCCTTCTTCGCTCTTGCGGAGCGCGGCAATGGTTCACACCGGAGGCACTCCCGCAGGATTGATTCGCTAGAATTACGGTCGGAGAAGAATGCCAAAATCGCAAGTTGATTCCACGGCACTTGTTGCCGCCGCTCTGGCCGGTGCCTTGGCGCTACTACTTCTTCCCGGGCCGTTTGCCTGGATGGCAAGTATCGCAGGGTTGATCCTGTTCCTAATCCTTTTCGCGTTTGATCAGGAAGGCTACCGTTCAATCGCGCAGAGCCTGGCCTTTTCCGCAGTATGCGGCTTTTGTCTCGCGATTGCTTGTGGTGCCGCTTTTCAGCTACTGGCCGCGCGCGGTGAGATTCATCTCGCAAACGGACAATGGTCAACCGAATGGCTCCCGGTCACGTGGGCCTTCGTGACCGCAATCCTCTGGGCAATCGATCGCACGCGTATGACTGGCCGTGTGTCGCCCGGTGACCGGTATCTAACCCGCTCCGCGCCGACCCAACGCAGTTTCATCAGGGACACTGCGCCCGCAGCGCCCCTCGTGTCCCCAGTCCTGACCTACGCGCCCGACGTTGACGCGACAGCCTCCCTGCAGTCTGAGCGGCTTCAGCCGCAGACAACCTACGCCCCACAGCCGGTAGCGCAACAGCCGTTGTATGTGGACCCACTGCCTGTTCCTGAACGTGAAACGATCGCGAGCGCCCGTCCGCAATCCATGTTGGCTCAGACCCCAGGTGATCAGACAGTCCGTCCCACTCCCACTCCCATCATTCCAAGGACCGGTAAGGAGGAGATGATCTACGTCTCGCTCATCGGAGAAGGCCTAAATGTCCTCCGGTCCGTGCGAGCAGAGCACGTAGGCCGCGATTTTTATAAAATTATCGACATAATGCCAGAAAGTGAAGTGTGGCAGTTTCAGCCGGGACAGGTCGTTCGCTGCAAGAAGAAAACCCTTTCCAGCGGTAAAGCTCTAGTCGCTTTTGAGGAAGCGCCGCGCGCCTCATAATCTCTTCGTTATTAGACAGAGCTTCAGCCATGACCATCAAAGACGACCAGGTTGTCCAGATTCAAACTCCTACTGGTCCCATGCGGACCTATATTTTTCGTCCGGCTGCGGAGGGCAAATTCCCCGGCGTGGTTTTCTACTCTGAGATCTTCCAGGTGACTGGGCCCATCCGTCGTACCGCGGCCCTGATCGCTGGACAGGGCTATGTAGTCGCTGTTCCTGAGGTTTATCACGAACTCGAAGCCCCCGGTACAGTTCTCGCCTACGATCAACAGGGCGCCGACGTCGGTAACGCCCACAAGTACGGAAAAGAGCTAGCCGCCTACGATGCGGATGGGCGTGCCGCACTCGATCACCTCAAAGCTCGTCGAGACTGTAGCGGCCAGCTCGGCGCACTCGGTATTTGCCTGGGCGGCCATCTCGCATTCCGCGCCGCCATGAACCCTGACGTGCTCGCGACCGCTTGCTTTTACGCCACCGACATTCATTCGGGCACCCTCGGAAAGGGGAAACACGATGACTCTCTGGCGCGCGCCGGTGACATCAACGGTGAGTTGCTGCACATCTGGGGTAGACAGGACCCGCACGTACCCCTTGAAGGACGGACTCGCATCAAAGCACGCCTGGACGAGATCAACGCCAACTACCAGTGGATTGAGTTGAACGGCGCCCATGCTTTCATGCGTGATGAAGGTTACCGCTACGACCCTGCCTTGGCGCACCTATGTTACGGATTCGTCTTTGAGTTATTTCATCGGCGTTTGGCGCTCGGCAGCGCGGATTCAACCTCAGGCGGCCCGCCCGAATCCAGGCATTAGCCTCATCACAGGTAACCGCGGACTCCTGATTCAATCTAATAACGCAAGTCCGTCTTATGGGTTGGAAATGGGTTTCCCTCGCCTTCTTTGTTCTAGGCCTCATCTGCCTGCCGGTTTGGCCATATAACTCCTATTGGAGAATGTACCCGAGCGTTTTCTGCTTCTTTATCACTGTGCTTACGCTTCTGGTAAGCCTTTTTGCTAAGCGCGGTAGCGCCATTTGGAAGCATAAGGGCCAGGGATAAACCGCACCTTTACTCCTTTACACTAAGCTTGCGCTGTAACGTACTGGATAGTTTAGTGAATCTCACAGGTAAGAGGTGAGAAAAGTCTATGCCCAAAACTGTACTCTGTCTGGCAGCCCTGCTTTTTATCGGGATCCCCTTAGTAGCCCAGCAAAAGGATCACAACGACGCGTTCGTCCGCGGTCCCCAAGGAGAAGCGCGCCTCATGCAAGAAACTCGTCATCAGCTTGTAATGCTCCCGTATTACACGGTTTTCGACGACTTAGCCTTTCGCGTGGACGAAAGCACCGTTACCCTTTTAGGAGATGTCACCAATCCGGTCCTTAAGTCAGACGCTGAGAACGTAGTGAAGCGAATCGAAGGCGTGACTCAAGTGCTCAATCGCATTAATGTACTCCCGCTCTCCGATTTTGATTGGCAGATCCGTCGCGCCGAGTTCCGCGCCATCTACGGCAGCCCGCAAATCGGCGACCGCTACGCCAATCAAGCACTCCCCAGCATTCACATCATCGTGAGTAACGGACACGTTAAGCTCGAAGGTGTCGTCGCCAATCAGGCCGACAAAGACTTCATCAATGTGCGCGCCAACGGTGTGCCGAACGTGTTTTCAGTTGAGAATGACCTTCAAGTAGTTCCCCGTTAGCTTCTGCCCATCTCTTAGGCTTCCAAGTTCTTCTCCAAAACGCCGCAGTCGAACATTCTCGTTCCCGGCTGCGGCTCTCTGTCTACTCCCATACAGCGTAAGAAAGGCGAACAAAGGACTTACAGGTTTTTCCTTAAAGAAAGTAGTTGCAATCACCGGAGACCCATGCGACTATCTGTCCAGTGGACCAAATTGGATAAAAGTGGTTGGAAGTGGAGAGCGAAAGTCAGCCTAGCCCCGTAGTTGTCGATCCCCCCCGCGGTACTCTGAGCGGGCGCGTGGATGATAAAGGTCGGCTCAAACTGCCCACTGCAGTCGTGCAGTACCTGGAAGCTTCGGGGGAGCGAAAAGTATTCATCACAACCTTGAATATCTCAACAGCTCTAATTTACCCGATATCGGTCTGGCGGGAAACGGAAAAGAAACTCCAGGAGGCCGGTGAGGACGCGGACATCCGCTCAGATGTCGCATTTGTAGCGAATCACTACGGGGAAGACGCAGAGGTCGACGCGCAGGGACGCGTATTGATGCCGACCACATTGCGGCGTGAGTTGGAATTGGAGAAGGACGACGTTCATCTGCTGTGCTTCAAGCAGCGGATTGAGATTTTTGGAAGCAAGGTGTACGAGGAGCGTCTGAGTAAGGCGCGGATGAATCTCCCTGAGAAAGTGGGCGCGCTCGAAAAGAAGGGTGTGCGATAGCGGTCATGTATGGACGCGGCTCAGAACGGCGAGCAGTCGCAGGAACATCGCTGGCACATTCCGGTTCTACTGAAGGAATCCCTCGAGTATCTTGCCATTCGGCCGGATGGCTTGTACGTGGACGTGACCGCCGGATTGGGAGGACACACTGGCGCCATCGCAGCTCAGCTGGAAACGGGCTTTGTGATTGCGTGCGACCGCGATGCGGAATCGCTGGAAATAGCGCGCGTGAAAACCGTAGCGGTGTCTTCGCGGGTTCGCTTCTTCCATGGGGCTTTTACGAACTTGGCTCGGGCGCTCGAGGAGAACGGAATCGCGGCGTCCGACGGAGTGTTGGCCGACCTCGGTGTGAGCCGATACCACTTCAGCGCCCCGGAGCGTGGCTTCTCGCTGATGGAAGACGGGCCACTGGACATGCGCATGGATCGCAGCCAGGAGTTCACAGCGGCGGATTTTGTAAACGAACTGCCTGAGAAGGCACTCGCCGATTTGATCTATCAACTCGGTGAAGAAAGGAGGTCGCGAAGAATCTCCAGAGCAATCGTTCGCGCGCGGCCCATCCTGACGACCGCCCGTCTGGCGCAGGTCGTTGAGAAAGCCGTGCCGCGAACGGGGAGAATCCATCCGGCGACGCAGACCTTTATGGCGCTGCGGCTGAAGGTGAATGGCGAATTGGAAGAGTTGGACGAGTTGCTTCGGACGGTACCAGAGCGGTTGAACCCCGGTGGGCGGTTTGTGGTGATCACATTCATGTCGCTCGAAGATCGAAAAGTGAAGCATGCCTTTCAAGCGTTGGCTCGCCAGGGTCGAGCCAAGATTCTGACGAAGCACGTTGTCAGGCCGGCCGAAGAAGAGATTTCAAATAATGCGGCCTCGCGTAGCGCGAAGCTGCGCGCGCTGGAACGGATTTAACCCGGTGCGCTTGGTCCACGGTAGTGCCTCGCACGCCGGGCTTTTACTAAGAAGGAAGAACCACAAATGGCGTCACTAGCAACAATCATGAATCGTTTCGTCGGGGTTAGAGAGCTGGCTGAAGCCCCGACTGCAGTATGGGCGCGCGCGGAGTCGCCTCGTTTGCGCCCCATTGCTAACGAGGATGTTTATCTCTTTGTAAAGCGCATTGACAACAGCAGTGTCGTGCGCGCTGTGGATCCGGTCGCCCGGCGAGCACGCACTCGCACCGTCGCCACCGGCTTCCTAGCCGCCTTGCTCCTCATCGCCGGTCTCGTGCCTGCCGCTTATAACACCATGGCAGGGTTCACGGTTCAGAGCCTGCGGCAGGAACAGCAAAGGCTTGAGCAGCAGCAGGCACAGCTTGATCTCGAGCAGGCCAAACTCTTGAATTACGATCGTCTCGAACAACTCGCCAACACGTTGAACATGGTAGATCCAGTGCCGCAGCAAGTCCAATACTTGGAAAGCAAGGCCAAGGCGGACGCCGAAGCCCGCAACCACTTGCCGGGTTCCGGCGCACAGGTCCCGGCGCGCTAGCTACGCCCGTCCGCACGAGTCGGGTGATCGCTGTTGATGGCCTTTTGAACGGAAATGGAACCCGCGCTCCCACCGCAGCTTAGATCCACAGACAGGCTTGGTGTAACAGGGCTCATTTTTTTGGCATGGGCATTGGTCATCCTTCTCCGCCTCGTCAATCTGCAGGTCTTCGCACGCGAAAAATACGTCAAGGCTGCCGAAGCACAGCAAGACAAGTCCGCCCCCATTGAGCCCGTTCGCGGCTCCATTGTCGATCGCAATGGGAACTTCCTGGCCATCAGCTCACCTTCCCGCATTGTTGCCGTGAACCCTAGCCAGATTCAAAACGTCGGCTTCGCGGCAGCGCTGCTGGCCCGGGTTCTCAAGCTCGATGCGTCCAGGCTCGAATCCGACCTCGAAGCCGCCGCACGCTCCAAGCGCCATCACGGCTACTTCATTGTCGATCCCCAGATATCGGACCGGCAAGCCGAAGAACTTGCCGGCATGAAGCTGAACTGGCTCATCATCGGCAATGGTTTTTTTGTTACTTATACCAACGTTATATTCTCATATGATTTGGTCGGCAGCGTCAATGCGGAGCAGCAAGGTGCTGCGGGCATTGAGTTGAAGTTGAACAAAGAACTCGCCGGTACCAAAGGCCTCATGCGCCTCAAGGTCGACGTGAAGAACCGTGCCTACGAGTCAGAGGTCCTGAACTCGCCCGTCACTGGAAGAACAATCGGCCTCACAATCGACAGCAAATTGCAGCACCTGGCCCATGATGCCCTGAAAGCTGCTGTTGTCGACAATCATGCTGACTACGGCAGCTTGGTTGCGATGAATCCCAAGACGGGCGAAGTGCTCGCCCTTGAGAACTATCCGACCTACGACTTAAATCAGCGGCTGCACGCTGACGAGAAGCCCTCCGGACGGGAAGATCTCGCGGTAGTCGCTCCCTTTGAGCCCGGCTCTGTGTTCAAAGTGATTACGCTTTCTTCTGCGCTCGAGACCACAAACCTCCGCCCCGAGTCCATTATCAATTGCGGCAATGGCGTGATGAGGCTTTACAGCCGTGTAATTCATGATCACAAGTCCTATCCGGCGCTCTCCATGCAAGACGTTCTTGCATACTCCAGCAACATCGGCGACATTCGAATCGGTATGCAGGTCGTCAATAAGAACCTGTATGACTATATTCGCCGGTTCGGGTTTGGACACAGAACCGGAATCGAACTTCCGGCCGAGGCTCCTGGGCTACTACGGCCGCTGCAGCGTTGGCAGCCAACTACCATCGGCTCCATCCCGATGGGGCACGAGATCAGCGTTACCTCTGTGCAACTCGCGCAAGCGGGAAGCGTCATCGCTAACGGCGGATTTCTGGTGCACCCCCATCTCGTGCAGTGGAAGCAATCACCCGGTGAAACCGAAGAAATCATGAAGTATCCAGAGCCCGTGCGAGTGCTGAAGCCGGAGACAGTGACCACCATGCGCATGATGATGCGCCGTGTTGTTACCGAACCCGCCGGCACTGGCCACCGCCTCCATGTAGCCGGATATACCATCGCCGGCAAAACCGGAACCGCCCAGATCTATGACTTAGTGCACCACGTCTATACGCACAAGTACAACGCGTCTTTCCTCGGGTTTGCGCCATACCCGAACCCCTCTATCGTGGTTGTCGTGACGGTCTCTGGTACATCTGGCTTAGCCGGTTATGGCGGATCCGCTGCAGGGCCCGTATTCGTAAAGCTCACCTCCGAAGCGCTTCTGCGCATGAGCGTTCTTCCCGATGATCCTCAGGATCTGGAGGAACTCGCGGCCAGGGACAAAAAGACCCAGCCGGCTAAAGAGTCCGACGACGTCGCTCTAGCTGAACTCAATCCACCTACTGCTGAGGAGCTGAAAGCAGCACTGGGCGAGCCCGCCCCTGATGGAGCAGCGGCTGATCCTGATGTAGACCCGAACGCCCCCAAGGTGCCTAACTTCGTCGGCAGAACAATCAAGGATGTAATGCAACTCGCCGCTGCCGACGGCGTCGACGTCGAGATGCTCGGCGACGGTTTGGCCCGCGGACAGAACCCTCCTGCAGGTGCGCTTCTCGTGCCCGGCGAGCACATCCGCGTGAGGTTTACACGTTGACACGTTGCCCACAGGAGCGTGTCCCGTGGAGCTAAGGCACGTGTTCGAAGGCGTTCCACTTATCACGCCCGAGTTGCCGGCGTCGATTCAAGCCGCTGACGTGCGTGGACTCGCCTACGACAGCCGCAAGGTGGAACCCGGTTATCTTTTCTTCGCGTTTGCTGGGGCAAAAGCCGATGGCGCCCAATACGCGAACGCTGCCCTTCAAAAGGGTGCCTTGGCTGTTGTCAGTGATCGTCCAGCCTCTGGAGGATTCGGCGGCACATGGCTGCAAGTGGCGCAAGGCCGTCAGGCATTAGCAACTGCTTCCCGGAATTTTTATAAGCGTCCCGACGAGCGGCTAGCTCTGACCGCAATCACGGGAACGAACGGCAAAACCACCAGCACTTCTTTGCTCGACGCCATGCTTCGCGCCGCCGGCAAAATCACCGCGCTCATCGGAACGATCGAGTATCACCTCGCCGGACGCGTACTGCCCGCCGTCAACACCACGCCCGAATCGCTCGACCTGTTTCGCATGTTCCATGAGCTCGAAGAAATGGGCGGCACCCACGCGACCTTGGAAGCTTCTTCTCATGCGCTCGATCTCGCGCGCATTTATGCCATGCAGTTTCATACTGCCGGGTTCACCAATTTCACGCGCGACCATTTGGATTATCACGGCACCATGGAAGCGTATTTTGCCGCAAAACAGTTGTTGTTCACGCCGCGAAGCGGTCCTCCCCCGCGCTTTGCTGTGTTGTACGACGATGACGAACAGGGCCGTCTAATAGAAGTGTCAAACGAGACCGCCGTGCTCTGGTATGGCATGCACCAGGCGCCTCCGAAACGTGCCGGCAGGGAGTGGGTCCGTGCGGTCGATGTCGACTCCTCTTTTGAGGGGCTTCGCTTTACGGTACTTGCAGGCGATCGCAAGTTCCCGGTGGAGTCCAGGCTGGTGGGACACATCAATGTGTACAACATCCTGCTGGCCTGTTCCGCTGCACTGACTCTCGGCCTCGCCGAGAGCGAAATTCAGAAAGGACTAACAGAGTTGCAAAACGTACCGGGGAGATTTGAGCGCGTAGAGCAGGGCCAACCGTTTATGGTGGTCGTTGACTATGCCCATACAGATGATGCGCTGCGGAATGTTATTTCCGTCGCGCGCGGCATGAAGGCCAAACAGGTAATTACCCTCTTTGGATGTGGTGGCGATCGTGACCGCTCCAAACGTCCCCTGATGGGCATGGCAGCCGCTGAGTTGAGTGACTACGTCGTGCTCACCTCCGACAATCCTCGTAGCGAAGATCCACTCGCCATCATGAATGACGCGATGGTCGGGTTACGCCGCTTCGATACGCCGCATTCCACGGAACCGGACCGGGAACGAGCCATCCGTTTAGCCATTGAAAAGGCGTCCCCGGGCGACGTCGTGATCCTGGCCGGCAAGGGCCACGAAACATATCAAATCCTGAGAGACGGTCCAGTCCCATTCGACGACCGCGAAGTCGCTCGTCGCGTATTGCGTTCCTTCGGCTACGCGCGCTCATCATGATATTTGCAAAAGATTACCGAGCCGCGACTGTAAGGGAGCGGACCAGCCGGGATGTTTTGAGCCCGCCGCGTCTTTTTCTGACTTACCCGGCCCAGTCACAATAGGAGCGTAAGAATGCTGTATTGGCTCCTCTTCCAAGTACTCCAGAGATACATTCCGACGTTCCGGATTTTCGGCTATGTCACCACTCGGGTGGCGCTCGCCAGCCTGACGGCACTCGGATTCGCGCTCCTCGTTGGTCCTTGGATGATCCGCAAGCTTCGCCAATGGAGCTTTGGACAGCACATCCGCGAAGAAGGCCCCCAGTCCCATCACAAAAAGGCCGGAACCCCAACCATGGGCGGTCTACTGATTGTCAGTGCCATCGTATTGCCCACCCTGCTGTGGGCGGATCTGAGCAATGAATACGTTTGGGTTGCCATGATGGGCCTCATCGGATTTGGCGCTATCGGCTTTATCGACGATTATGCGAAAGTCGC
>CAXUCT010000061.1:10120-14156 GCA_964249415.1 uncultured Bryobacteraceae bacterium
GTATTCTGCGCCATGCTGATAAGCTTTTTTCTTTTGCTCTTGCATGCCACTCAGGCTTACTCCACAGCCATTAACTTTCCCTTCTTCAAGCAATACAAACCCGACCTGCTGATTGAGCCGCTCACGCGTAGCTTCTGGACCTATCCACTGGCGTTCGTGCCTTTCTACGCCTTCATCGTCTTTATCATGGTGAGTTCCTCTAATTCCGTTAACCTTACCGATGGATTGGACGGCTTAGCGATAGGCCTGATGATTATCGCTTCGGGCGCGATGACCATCCTGACGTACGTATCCAGCCACGCGGCCTTTTCCCAATACCTCGATCTGGCCCGCTTGCCTCATTCCCAGGAACTAACCGTTTTTTGCGCCTCCATGATGGGCGCGAGTCTCGGGTTTCTTTGGTATAACTGTCACCCGGCCCAAGTATTCATGGGAGATGTCGGCTCGCTCGCATTGGGCGGCGGTCTCGGAATTATCGCTGTTCTCATCAAGCAAGAGATTTTGCTTATCTTCATCGGCGGCGTATTCGTCATCGAAACGCTTTCGGTCATTCTCCAGGTGGGGAGCTACAAATTGCGCGGCGGCAAGCGCATCTTTAAAATGGCGCCTATTCATCACCACTTTGAGGCGCTCGGATGGCCCGAGTCGAAAGTAATTGTACGCTTTTGGATCGCCGGGTTGGTGATGGCGCTGTTCGCATTGACCACTCTGAAACTGAGATAGCGGGAAAGCAGTTGAACTTCACCGGCAAAAACGTTCTGGTTATCGGCACCAAGCGCTCTGGCGTCGCGTCTGTCGAACTTCTGCTCAGGAGCGGTGCGCGCGTGCGGGCCATGGATGCGCAACCCCTCACTCCGGAAGAGCAGGCGAAGTTTGCCGCCATGGGTGTCCAGGTGGTTCCGCAAACTCCCGAATCCGTGCTCGATGGACTCAAAGATCCTGACGTGATCGTACTCTCGCCGGCGGTTGCCTTCGACCTGCCGATGCTGATTGCAGCGCGGCTGCGGGGCGTTCCGGTGATTGGCGAAATCGAACTCGCTTCCTACTTCCTCAAGGGCCCCGTCATCGGCATCACCGGTTCGAACGGCAAGACCACGACTACCGCGCTTACCGGACACGTGCTAAAGCAGTGCGGCATTCCCTGCCAGGTCGGCGGCAATATCGGAACCGCCGTCACCTCGCTGATCGACTCTTCCGCGCCCGGCCATTGGAATGTTCTAGAGTTGTCGAGCTTTCAACTCGAATCCATTTCTCACTTCCGCGCAGACATCGCCGCCTGTCTGAACGTCACGCCCGATCATTTGGATCGCCACCATACGTTCGAAAATTACTCCGCCGCCAAAGCGCGCCTGTTTGAAACTCAAAAAGCCGGCGATTTCGCCGTCCTAAACTACGACGATCCGGTGGCGAAAACTTTCGCGGACCGTACCAGGGGCGAGGTGTGGTGGTTCAGTTCCCATCAGCAAGTCCCGGCGGGTGTTTGGATGCGCGAAGGTGAACTCTACTTCGACACCCACCCCTTTCTTCACCGCTCGCAAATCAAGCTGCGCGGCCTCCACAATGTGGAGAATGTGATGGCCGCAAGCCTCATCGCTCGACTCGCCGGAGCAAGTATCGATGCCATCGCCAAAGCCGTCGAGATGTTCCTCGGCGTAGAGCACAGAATCGAGTTCGTGCGCAGCCTGAACGGCGTCGAATACTTCAACGATTCGAAAGCTACCAACGTGGATGCCGCGTTAAAAGCCATCGATGCGTTCTCCAGCGGCTTATGGTTCATCGCCGGCGGCAAGGATAAGGAAAGCGACTACAAGCCGCTGCGAGAACCATTGGCGCAAAAGGCGCGGGCGGTTCTGCTGATTGGCGCCGCCCCGCCGTACCCCCACGCCGCAGCGCCGCTGATCGAGAATGCTCTGAAAGGAGCCCTGCCGCTGGTCCGCTGCGGCACTCTCGCAAACGCCGTGCGCTATGCCCGCGAACACGCCACCCCCGGAGACGTTGTCCTGCTCGCTCCGGCCTGCGCCAGTTTCGACCAGTTTGAAAGTTATGAGCATCGGGGAGACACTTTCAAACAACTTGTTGCAGAATTGTTTTAAAGAGAAATGGCGCAACGGCTTAAAACAGATTGGATCTTATTCCTCACAGTGCTGGCCCTGGTGTGCTTCGGGCTGGTGATGGTCTACAGCGCCTCATCGCTGATTGCCGAGCTGAAGTATCACGTATCGAGTACTTACTTCTTCTTCCGGCAGTTAGGCTGGGCCGTGTTCTCAGTACTTATCCTTCTGTACTGCATGAAACGCGATTACCGGCAGTGGAACAATCCGCGCTTCGCCTTTGCAGCCCTGGGGCTGGTGTTGCTGCTGCTCGTGGCGGTCTACGTCACAGACACCGGCAGCCATCGCTGGCTCAAAGCCGGTCCCCTTCGGCTGCAGCCCTCGGAGTTAGCAAAACCCGCGCTTTCGCTCTTCCTTGCATTCTTCCTGTGCCGCCGCCTAGGCGCGGTCAACAATAAACACACGCTCGGTCCCATCGCCGTCGCCATCTCGGTGGTGGCGCTCGCCGTCGCTGTTGCCGATCTCGGTACTGCTGTCGTCCTGGTCGTCACAACCGTAGCCGTCATCTTCGTGGCAGGAATCGAATATCGATATTTGGCCGTATGCGCCGCGCTCGGTTTAGTGCTCGGCGTGGCATTTATCGCTATGAAGCCCTATCGGCTCGCCCGCACTCTCGACTTCGTCGACAAGAACCACACCTTGCTCGCGAAGCTGGACCCGAACGGCCGCATCGCGCAATACTCCAAGAGAACAGCCTCCACCAGCGATCCCGGCTATCAACAACGCCAGGCCAAGATTGCCGTCGGATCAGGCGGATTTGCGGGCCTCGGCTTGATGCAAAGCAAACAGAAGATGCTTTATCTTCCCGAGGCGCAGACGGATTTCATTTACGCCATCGTCGG
Organism: uncultured Bryobacteraceae bacterium; assembly: GCA_964249415.1. GTDB lineage: Bacteria > Acidobacteriota > Terriglobia > Bryobacterales > Bryobacteraceae > Bog-105. The sequence continues at coordinate 13,074 of CAXUCT010000061.1, forward strand.
CGAGGAGACTGGCTTCTTCGGAGCCGCTCTCCTGGTGGCCGGCTTCATGGTCGTTCTCTGGCGTGGCATGCGAACCTACATGCGCGCCACTGACCATTTCGGCCGCTATCTAGCCCTCAGCGTAACCGTTTGTGTCGTAGTGCAAGCTTTGATTAACATCAGTGTCGTGCTGGATCTAGTGCCCAATAAGGGCATCCCGCTGCCCTTCATCAGTTATGGCGGAAGCTCTCTGCTCAGTACCCTTCTGCTGATGGGAATGCTGTTGAGCGTGAGCGAGCATGCGGCCTAATGCCGTCCGCATTTATCTTAACCGGCGGTGGAACGGGCGGCCATGTCTTTCCGGCCCTGGCAGTCGCCCGCGTACTCCGCGAGCGCCAGCACCGGGTCCTTTTCATAGGAACGCGCGAAGGCATGGAATCGAAGCTCGTGCCTGAGGCGGGTTTCGATATCGACTTCATCCGCATCGGCGGCCTAAACCGCGTCGGTGTCCGCAAGCAACTGCAAGCCGCGCTTCAATTGCCCGCGAGCTTAGGCGCTGCGGCAAAAATCCTCCACGCCTTCCGTCCCGGAGCGGTCTTCAGCATGGGCGGCTATGTGGCGGGCCCTGTTACTGTCGCTGCCATTCTGCTGCGCATTCCCCTCGTCATCATGGAACCAAACGCCGTTCCGGGCTTCACCCACTGTAGAATCGCCAAACGCGTTTACCGCGCCTTGCTCGGTTTTGAGTCCACCCGAAAATGGTTCCCCGCGTCCAGGTCTGAAGTGACCGGTCTGCCGGTGCGCCCCGAGTTTTTCGCCCTTCAGCCCAAACGCACCGGAACCTTCACGGTGCTCATCACCGGCGGCAGCCGCGGAGCTCGTACTCTGAACCGAGCTTCGCGAGAGAGCTGGCCGCTATTTCGCGAAAGCGGCGCACCCGTCCGCATCGTTCATCAGACCGGCGCCGCCGAACATGAATCCCTTGCCGCCAAATTCGGACAATCGGGCCTGGAGGGCGAGGTCGTGCCCTTCATCCGCAACATGGCGGACGCCTTTGCGCAGGCCGACGTTGCGCATCTGATCATACTCGGACGCCAGCAGTCG
>CAXUCT010000061.1:14166-14704 GCA_964249415.1 uncultured Bryobacteraceae bacterium
GGCCGGCGCGGGTGCGGTCAATGAGATTGCCGCAGCAGGCATGCCCTCCGTGCTGGTTCCCTTCCCTTTCGCCGCCGACGAGCATCAGCGCCGTAACGCCGAAGCGTTAGTCGAAGCAGGCGCTGCCCGAATGGTTCTCGACCACGAAATGTCCGGCGAGCGTTTGTTTCGCGAAGTAGAAAATCTGCGCGGGAATGTCTCGGACCTTGATCGCATGCGCGAAAACGTCCGCCAGTTTGCGCACCCCGCCGCCGCTGAACGCGCCGCAGAAGTCCTGGAGGAAGCAGCCCTACGCACCTGAACCACGCTCAAGCGGGCCCGCTCGCCCTCCGCAATAAATTTTTCGATCGAAAGCGCAAATCCGCTCCTTTCCACATTGACAGCTCTCCCGAAAGCCGAAACAATACCTTTATTAAATGTTTTTCAAGCCCCAGCATGTCCATTTCGTGGGTATCGGGGGCATCGGAATGAGCGGGATCGCTGAGGTTCTGCTGACATTGGGATATCAGGTCTCGGGCTCCGACGTCAAACTGAGCCC
>CAXUCT010000062.1:0-1360 GCA_964249415.1 uncultured Bryobacteraceae bacterium
GGCCTTTTCCTTTCCCCGATAGAGGACGGTCACAGTCTCGCCACGGTCGATAGCACGAAGCACCTCCTTCATGCGGTATCGCAGATCGACTATAGTTGCCTTCATGAACTGTCTACGTCCGAGTATACATTTGCCCGACCTGCCGCACGCCGGAACGAGGGAGTGCACTTTTAGGCGAGCACTAGGAACGATGACTCGCTAGCAGAACAAAACGCCTTCACTTTCCCGCGTTGTTCTATAAGCAGCCTCGCAATTTCCATGGTCGAACGGTTTTGACTCAGGCCCATTCGGCCATCTGAGGCTCACGTTTGGAGCCGCTCCTTTTCAACGGAGATACGGACATCCTCCATTAGTGGCAAATTTAAAAAAAAAATTATCTCGCCTGAATTCAGTTGCTTAGCTCTTTTGCAGGGCGCCTCGCGCACTCGCGGCGGATATCTCTTGGTCAGGTTCGCTGATCTAGCAAGCGCGCCTGCCTAAGGAGATTCGCCATGCGTTTTGGTTCTGTTGCTGCCATGCTGCTGTCGCTCAGCAGCCTAGCTGCCGGTCAAACCGACTTTGAAGTAACCGGTACGCCCATTCCCGCAAGTCTGCTGCGCCAGAATTACGGCAGCGTCCCGAAAGGCATCGGCGCTTTCGATTTGAACATCTGTAACGTCGCCCCAACAAAACAGTCCTTGGTTAGCAGCAAGGTCTATCAGGTGCTCGCGAGTACGTCATCTTCCGTCCAGCCAATCGGGCGAGATATTATGCTGGCCGTGATCGTTCGCAGTCAAACGCATAACTTGACTAATATTCTAAGTGCCGCATTAACGTCGACAACGGGCGCGTTGACTTTTCTGAGCGCGTCGCGATACGGGCTGCCGGCGGGAGCCGATATGGCTGTTGCACTCGCCTCGCTCACTGGGCAGCAGTTGCTCAGCAGGCTTGACCCGATCCTGTCCGCCGGTCAACTTGAAAAATTCGAGGGCCAAGTTCTTGAGCCAGCCCTGGTGCTTGACGCAGGCTCCTGCGTGGAGCGAACCGTTTTCGTGACGGGTGCGGCCCATCCGAAAATCAAAGGCCAAGTAAAGACCGATATCGATCCTGTGAGTTTCCACATTCACTAGCGGCTCCGTTCCCGCGCGTGAGGGCACACGCGTTAAGATACGGCGGCCTGGCATCCGCCGCATCCTGGTTGAACCTAGCTTGCAGCAGTGGATGGGGACGGCGCCGGAGTGGACACCGGCGTCATGCAGGGCGCGTTGCTTTGGAGCGGGCAATGCGCCCTGATTTTCATTACGTTCTTCGCGTGCGTCGCTGAACTCTTGCATAGCGAAGGGCAGCCGTGACAGAGTAAACGCTTGCCTCCGTATTCTCA
>CAXUCT010000062.1:1370-13632 GCA_964249415.1 uncultured Bryobacteraceae bacterium
GTCCTGGAACGGCGCCACCAACGCCCTCACAAAACTACTCGAAGCGAAACGGCGAGCGGGAGCTTCTCTTCTGGATCTGACGATTTCGAATCCAACACGCGCCTTCGTTGATTATCCGCACGCGGCGATTCAGGCCGCCTATGGCGCCATTGAAGACTTCACTTACCAACCTGACCCGTTCGGCGATCCAGCGGCGCGACACGCGATCACCAAGCTTTACGCCCGACGCGGTTTCGCGATCTCGTCCAATCAACTCATGCTCACCGCCAGCAGCAGCGAAGCCTATGCTCTGCTCTTCAAGCTCTTTTGTGATCCGCAAACGGAGGTCCTGGTCCCGCGCCCTTCCTATCCACTATTTGAGTATCTGGCCGCGCTCGAGTCCGTTCGTATCGTTCCCTACCGGTTGAACTACGATGGCGCGTGGTTTATCGATTGGGCCAACCTGCGCGAGCAAATTAGCCAGCGAACCCGTGCGGTTGTCATCGTCAATCCGAACAATCCCACGGGCTCATTCCTGAAAGCGCATGAGCTAGACGAACTGGTTCGAATCGCGCGAGAGCACCGCTTGCCGGTAATTTCAGATGAAGTGTTTCTCGATTACTCCTTGGGGCCGAAGAGCGAAAAAGTTGAAAGCCTGATTGGGGCCGATTCCATTTTGAGTTTCTGCCTGGACGGGCTGTCGAAGACGGCGGGCATGCCCCAAGTGAAGCTGGGATGGATCGCTATCAATGGTCCGGAAGAAGAGGTGCGCCTGGCCCGCCGGCGGCTTGAACTGGTTCTGGATACGTATCTCTCGGTGAGCACGCCCGTGCAGCGAGCTGAGCCGAAGCTGATCGAGATCGGCACGGAGTTTCAACAAATCGTGGTCGAGAGAACTGCGCGCAACTTAAGCAGCCTGCGCGACCTGCTGCACGGCACGCCCGCTCACCCCTTACATACCGAAGGTGGGTGGTCGGCAATTGTTCAACTGCCCTGCACTGTTTCAGAAGAGACCTGGGTCGCCCGTCTCATTGACGAGCAAGGAGTCATTGTCCAGCCGGGCTACTTTTTCGACATGGCCTCGGAAGCTTACGTGGTGGTCAGCCTAATCACTCCACCGGACGAGTTTGATGACGGCATCATCCGGCTCGGGGCACTCGTCGCCAACGCGTAGGCGATGCTAATCTACACGAGGGCCAAGGTTGAGTAGTCAGTCGTCCGTTAAACCATCCGGGTCTGCTACGGCCTCTGCGCGCTGGAGACTCCGCATCACGTTTGCGAGCTATGGCCTAGTGCTGCTCGCTGCGGCGTTGGCCATTCCGTTGCGCATCCCCGAAATCCTACAGATTGCAGCGAGCGGCAATTTCTCGCCCTCTCTTTTCTTTCATTGGATTGCGCAAGCGCCGGGCTCCGCGCCTTTGAACTACATGGTGCAGCTTCCGTTCGTTGCCGCGCATGCGCCGTCGCGTCTGTCCGCCAGGCTCGTCTCTGTCGTGTTTGCCGTTGCGGCCTGTTACCTGTTTATGCGGCTTGCGAAGCGAATTCCTCTCCATCGCCCCTATCTAGCCTTGCTGGTGTTTATGTTGCTGCCGGTGCACTTCGAACTCTCGTTCCAGGCGCGCCCTTTTGAGCAAGCTCTGTTCTTGGTCGTGCTTGCGACTGGTTGCTTCTTCCGGTTGGTCTTCCGTCCGGGGATGCAGACCGCTGTCCTGTACGCGGGTTGCTTAACGCTGGCCCTCTATACGGTTCGAGACTCGTTCCTCCCGGCGATCGGCTATTTACTGTTTCTTCTTCGTTTCGTTCATCGTGCTCAAGAGCGGCGCGCCATTTGGTACGTGCTGCCGGCGACAGCACTTCCCCTCCTTCTATTTCTGCCGTACGCTTTGTGGGCGCACACACAAGTGAATCCGGACTGGCTGGTGGGGCCTGCGGTAGTTGAACCAGGTTCGGTTATGCTGCGCGTGCTGCGGAGTATGGCGGTTGAGAGATGGGCCTCTTACCTCCTTTGTGTCCTGCTGGTTTTTGGCGTGCTGGCCGGAATCTGGACGTCTTTCGGTGTGACAAGCGGCGGAATCGGCAAGCGCATTCGACTGTTCTCGCTTGCCGGTGGAGTGATTGGCACCATCGTGATTGCCATGATCCTGGATGTTTATCTGGGCGAGCGCTTTACGGCCGCGCAACTGCTTTGGAGCGCACCGGCGACCGTCCTTCTCGTCTTTGCCGCTATCGAAGCGGCAAGAATGCAGTTTGAATTGCGGCCGCTCGCAATGCCCGCCACAATTTTGTTGATCTCTATTTCTGCCATTACGGATAGCGAATTTCTGCTCGTGCTATCCCCCAACGCAAAGCGGGAAAATCTTCAAGCCCTCGCCGCTGCTGTGCCGCCGCAGCTCACGGGGAATTCGTGTGTTGTCTTTGTATCGGAGAGGCTTTCGAGAACGCTTTTTCTGATGTTCGAACCGGAACTCGCCCGCCACGAATGCCTCGACTTCTTCCACCCTCGAATCGTGTTAGCCAGCCACCCCTATGTACGGCCTGACCAGCAGCAAGATGCGGAATCTTACTTTCGAGGGCTTGACTTCACGCCGGCCAAACGCCTCCCGATTGGAGGAGGGCAGATCGTCGTCATGCAGCAGGCGAAGTAAAGCGCGCGCCAAGATATCCCATCGTCATTCCAGGCTGAACACTTTCTTAGCCTGGTAGCTGGTCTTTGCGATCAGATCGCGAACCGTCACAATCAACACGTACCCGCCCCGGCTGCTCGTCGCGGACGTCGTCACTGTCAGATCGCCGGGCAGATACTGTGCCGGGTAAAAGCTGCTGTCCGCCAGCTCGGCGGCTTTCGGCTGATCTACAAACGGCTTGCCGTCTGGACCAAGCACCTGGATGCCATACGACAAATTGTATTCGTTCCGCGGGCCGGTTTTGAACCCCACAATCTCAAACTTCACATACACCGTATCGCCGGGACTGTAAGCGGCTACTTCAAGCGGTTGCCCATCGTTCTCTCCACGCAGAAAACGGAAATCTTGTAGCGTGATTGCGTTCGCGCTCTGAACCTCCATGCCGCCAATGTGAAACGGAATATCTTCCGAGGTCTCGCTCTTCCCCAGCAGGTCTTTTACGGTCACGTGCACATGGAAATCGCCCGCGGCGATGAACGATGGAATGAGAAAAGACACACGCCGCTTTGGGGTCCAATGCTTGTCCTCCGGATTTAGCTCGGCCTGAATATCCCCGGAGGCGGGGGGCGTGAGCGGAACACCCTTCGCATCTTCGAGTGCCAGCTCATAGCTTAGCGAGATCTTTCGCACTTCATTGCGCTGCTCAGATCTAATAGAAAAGCCCGCAATCTGGAATGTGAAATACAAGTAGTCGCCCGGCAGAAAGCGGAATCCGGGATTGACGAACGGCGCATCTTCGGCCTGCTGAACGCCAGCATCCACGATAGCCAACGTTGAGTCGGCTGCGCGACAGAAGAATGGGAAGGCCAACAGCAGCGTGCCCATAGCGAGCGCCGAAGAAACTCGGGATCTAGCGCGGACGTTTCTATGGAACTGCCCGTCTACGACCGTATTTTTCTTCGAATCGAACTCACGTCGGGGGAATCGGAATCTTAGGAAATGAAGTGCCGCCGCAGCAGCGCCGTAATGATCTATGCCGTGAGTGCCTTGTCGGTCCTTCTTGCCGCGCACACTCACGCCTTCTCTCAATCCGTCCATCCGGTCACCGGACGCCGCATCGCGCCTGTCATGGGCCTCAGCGGGGCAGATTGGCTGGATCGCGAGGAGCGGCAACGGGAGGAGCAGCCCGCGAAAGCCATCGCCGCTCTTGACCTGCGGCCCGGCATGCTCGTCGGGGATGTAGGCGCAGGCACCGGTTTCTATAGCCTTCGCATTGCGCAATGCGTCGCGCCTGGAGGCATGGTTTACGCCAATGATATTCAATCCGGCATGCTGGAACGGTTGCGCGCGGAAGCAGCGGCTCGGCACATCAGCAACATCGAAACGGTCCTCGGTACGGAATCCGATCCGCGGCTCCCGGCGGGCAAGCTCGACCTGGTTGTGCTTGTCGACGTCTACCACGAGTTCTCGCGCCCGCAGCGCATGCTGGAACGCATCGGCGACTCGCTGAAGCCGAATGGAAGATTGGTGCTGCTTGAATTTCGCAAGGAAGATCCCACCGTGCCGATCCGTACGGAACATAAGATGAGCGTGCAGGAGGTGAAAGCCGAAGTAACACCTGAAGGGTACCAGTTTGAGAAAGTGGTAGAAACGTTACCTTGGCAGCACATCATCTTCTTCAGGAAGTCCGTCCAGTAAGTTGCTCTCCCCTGCGTCTATCAGCCGCTATATTAATTTCACGCGCGAGCAGTGGAAGGCTCTGCGCGCGAACACGCCCTTGCTGCTGAGCGAGGAAGAACTGGCCTCTTTGCGCGGCGTGAATGAGCAAGTCTCGTCCCGCGAAGTGGAAGAGATCTACATTCCGCTCTCGCGATTGGTGAATCTGCATGTAGCCGCGGTGCAGCACCTGTATGAAGCGCAGCGTGAATTCATGGGCTCGCCAGCTCCTCAAAGAGTTCCTTATGTGGTCGGGATTGCAGGGAGCGTGGCTGTGGGCAAGAGCACCTTCTCGCGCGTGCTGCGGGCTTCGCTCGCACGTTGGCCGGATCATCGGCGCGTGGATCTGGTAACCACCGACGGCTTCCTCTACCCCAATCGCGTCCTTGAGGAGCGTGCCCTGATGGGGCGCAAAGGCTTCCCGGAGAGTTACGATCAGCGGCGCTTGCTGCAGTTCTTGGCTGACGTGAAGGCCGGTCTGGCGGATGTTTCCGCGCCGGTGTACTCTCACCTTCATTACGACATTGTGCCTGGAGCCGTTCAGAAAGTGGAACAGCCGGACATCGTCATCATCGAAGGGTTGAATGTGTTGCAATCTCCGGACGAGCATCGCGGCGCCTCCAGAATGATCGTGTCGGATTTCTTTGATTTTTCCATCTATCTGGATGCGGAGCCGCTGACCATTGAGCGCTGGTACGTGCAGCGATTTCTGCGCCTTCGCGAGACCGTGTTCCGTGATCCGGCCTCTTACTTCCATCGCTATTCCGAGTTAAGCGAAGCGGAAGCGATGGAGGTGGCACGCCGGATATGGCGCGAGATCAACTTAGTAAATCTGGTCGAGAATATCGGACCCACTCGCGAGCGCGCGCACCTCATCTTAGAAAAGGGGGGAGATCACCTGGTTCAGAACGTGCGGCTGCGGCGGGTATAAAGCGCAAAGGTGTGATCATGACGGCAGTAATCCGCATCAGCAACTGAAGCCGCTGGGCTGCTCTCACGCGTCGGAAGGCGGATGATTGGTGCGCCCGGAGTGATTCGAACACCCGACCTTCTGGTTCGTATCCAGACTCTCTATCCTCCTGAGCTACGGGCGCAACAGAACACAGTATAGCAACGGATAAGGGCCCTCCGGGCCATATGTCAACGCAGCGACCGAGCGAATCTGACAGCTACAATTATGTTAATCATTCCCTTATCCAAACCGATGAAGCTTGCTCTCCCTGCAATTGCGATCATTTTGAGTAGTTCTCTTTTGCGGGCTGAAGTGCCGGCCCCGTCCACCGCTCCAGACCCGCGGTTCAAAGCTGATCTTCTGGTTGTGGTTGCTCATCCTGATGATGAGTCGGAGATTGGCGCCTTTCTTGCGAAAGCAGCATTTGACGAACACAGGCGCATTGCGGTGGTCTTCGGAACACGGGGTAATAGCGGCGGTAACGCCGTGGGCGAGGAACAGGCAGCAGCTCTGGCAGACATCCGTGAAATCGAGGGCCGCCGCGCTATGGCGTTTTTGGGCGTCTCGAACGTTTGGTTCTTGGATGCTCCTGACACGCCCGGACAAGACGTGCTGCGAAGCCTTGAGACGTGGGGCCACGGACGTTCTCTCGACAAATTGGTAAGAATTGTTCGCCTAACCCGGCCCAGCGTCATCGCTACTTGGCTGCCTGCTTATTCAGCGGGCGAAAATCATGGAGATCACCAGGCGGCGGGCGTTCTGGCGACGGAAGCCTTTGATATGGCCGGTGACCCAACGCGATTCTCGGAGCAGGTAACTCCGCCCAGAAACGCAAGAGACATTTCGAATCTCACCGAAGGGCTTCACCCTTGGCAAGCTGATAAGCTTTACTTCTTCAGCGATGCGTCGCATTTCGACTTTATAAAGGGCAAAGGGCCGGAGTATTCAGCAAGCGCCATTTCGCCGTCGAAGCATGTGAGCTACGCCATGCTTTCAGCGGAAGAGTGCTCCTTTCACTTGACTCAGTCAGATTCAGGTTACTTAGCCGCGCTATCCCTTCAGAAACATGATTTGGGCAACAGCTACTTCGTGCAGCCTTCGCGGTTCATTTTTGGCAAATCGCATGTGGATGCCAGCGTTATGGGGGATGTCTTTGAGGCGGTGAAGGCCGAGCCCATCGCCTATGTCGCGGCGCCAGGGTACAAAGCCGAAGTATTATCGGCGCCTGCTCTCAAACTGGGAGGCCCTTGGAATTTTTATGTACAATTCTGGGCTGCTCATGGGCTCGACAATCTTTCGACGCTGCTTCCACCGGAGGTAGAGGCCGGCGTTTCAACCAGAGTCAGTTTGCCGATCCTACTGGACAATCCCGGGCCGGATCCATTTGAAGCCAAAATTGATGTAGCTGTGCCTGAGGGCTGGCGTTTGGAACGCGGCGCTGGAGATTTTCAAGTGAACGGGATGGAGACAGCCGCGAGGCGGGTCATCGCAGTTGTTCCCCCATCTGCAAATGGCGATTGGAATGACATCAGCATTCGTGCATCCGCCGCGGGCAAATCGATCGGCCAATTGAAAGTGCGCGTCCATGTAGTGCCGTGGAGCTTGCCGCAATAGGGAACTCGCCATGGCTGCCATTCACCGTCGACGATTCTTGGTAGCATCAGGGACTGTCGCATTGTCGCGTGTGTACGCCCGCGGAAAGCAGACTGCGGTGGGCAGGAAGCTGAAAGTGGTGGTAGCCGGCGGCCACCCTGGTGATCCCGAATACGGCTGTGGAGGGACGATCTCAAGATATGCCGAGATGGGGCACGAGGTCACGCTTCTCTACCTGAACCGCGGGGAGAAGGGCTGCGCAGCGATGACCAACCAGCGCTGTGGTGATCTTCGTACCGCCGAAGCACGAAACGCGTGCAAGCTTCTGGGAGCCGTGCCCAAATTCGCGGGCCAGGTGGACGGAGAAGCCGACGTGAATCCTGCAACTTATGACAAGTTCGACGCGTTGCTGCAGGCGGAAAGCCTAGACGTAGTATTTACCCACTGGCTAATTGATAATCATCGCGATCACCGGGCTATTTCAAATCTCGTCTACGATGCCTGGCTGCGCGCCGGGAAGAAATTCAGCCTGTACTTTTATGAAGTCTCGGACGGCGAAGACACGCTGATGTTTTCGCCTACTGATTATGTCGATATCGGGCAAACAGAAGCGAAAAAGCGTTCTGCCTGCTTCGCACACGCTTCGCAATCGCCCGAACACTTTTACGCTTTACAAACCGAAGTCATGCGCTTTCGTGGGACAGAGAGCGGGTATGGCAAAGCCGAGGCTTTCATTCGCCATCGAGAAAGCCCCAGCCACTTACTTCCCTAGCCGGAATAGACCACGTCAGGCGCGATCGCAAGTAGTCAGAATTGGAAGTGGAGTCCGAACTGCATCTGACGCATGGGGACCTGAATCGATGTAATTTGACCCGCTCCGGTTTGATCGATGATCGAATTTGGATTCGCCAGATTCACATGGTTGAACACGTTGAACGCATCCGCACGGAGTTCGAGTTTGCGACGTTCACTGGAGAGCAGGTTCTTCGCCAGCGATAGATTCGAGTTGAAGAGGCGCGGCCCTCTCAAAGAGTTGCGGCCGGCAGTACCTTGACGATAGGGCGCTTGCGGCTCGGAGAAAGCAGCTGGGTTAAACCATTCCGCGGCGCTTGGATTCGAAACTTGCGCGTTGCCAACGACATCTGCACGTAGCGAAGCGAGGTCAGGATCGTTGAGAGAAGGCGCATTGGAGACGGTCGGCGTGAAAGGCTGCCCGGAGGCCCAGGTATGCACTCCACTCAGGCGCCAACCACCCAGAATCCCGTCAACCACGCGATTGTTGCCAAGGGTCCAGTAGCGGTTCCGTCCAACAGGAATATCCCAATTGTGTTCAAACGTAACGGTGTGAGTGCGATCCCAAGAGGCCGACCCGTAGTCGGCGCGAACGTCGTAGCTATTCGAGGGTATGCTGCCTCCTTCGGTGTCCGTCAGAGCTTTGGACCTGGTGTACGTCAACAGAAAATCGAGCCCGTGAGAAAACTGCTTCTGCAACTTGGTTTGAAGTGAGTTGTAGTTTGAGTTATCGCAATTGCAGTATTGATAGATGCCTTGCTGCAACCCAAACAGGTTGTAGAAGGGCCTGCGCGAATTTACATCGCCAGAGCCAAGAGCCGCTTGGTTGACGTTTAGGGTTTCAAACAGGTGGCGGCCTACGTTGCCTACATACGCTACCTCCAGAGCTAAAGAGGGATTGAACTGATGCTGCACGGTAAAGTTGTAGAAGTTGACAAGCGGAATACGGTAGGAACCCAGAGGCCAAGTGAAGTAGTTGATGCCAACTCCGTTCGGCAGCGCGTAAGTGCCCGAAGAGCTAATTGCCGGCTGGGGAGGAACTGGCGGCCCGTTTAGCAGGCTAAAGGGCGAAACGTAAATGTTCGACTGGTTCACGCTTTGAGAATTAACAATGGGCGGATTGTAATCGGCGCCTTGTCCGAAGACGGATCCAAGACCGCCCGGATTCGTGCTGGTTCCGTATCCCACTCGAAGCACCGTTCTTGTTGTGGCTTGATAAGCAATTCCAATGCGGGGTTCGAAATCCAGGTTGTACGCCTTCACTCCGAGATTCATAGGCACGCTCCCAACACCCGCTACCAAAACGTCGCCAGTGAGAGGATTGAAACTGCCTGCGCCGCCGGGTTTAGCGGCCACTTGAGGCAGGTAATCTTCCCAACGCAATCCATAGTTCAGCGTGAGCTTTGGCGTGACGCGCCAAGAGTCTTGCCCAAAAAGAAAAACGCGTGTCTGGCGAAGGCCGGGGTAGTAGTCGTAGGCCGTGTAATAGCGTCCAAACGTGCTAGGTGATCCAAGCAGGAACGAAGCAAGCGCGGATCCGGTAGAGGCAAGTCCTGATGCGATAGCATCTACATCCGGATTCCCCGTTGCAGAGTCAGTGAAGGTGATTTCGCCGGAGCGGTGCTGGTCGCTTGGAATCCGCTGCTGCTGCGCACGCCGGACATCTACGCCGAATTTGATGGTGTGATCGCCCGTGATCTTTGTCCAGTTGTCCACCCACTGGAACTGGTTCTCGGTCTCTTTTAGCGGGCAATTGCATTGATTCACGTTGAGGCCGTATCCGAAATCGAAGCCTCCGTTGCCGTTGATGTAGAAAGCGGGCATGCCCGTCGTGGAAGGAGAGCCCGTATTCAGTCCTGGCAGGCCGGCGTCGGCGGCCGGAGTGGTGCCTGCATCGTTCGGTTGCACACGAATGCGGTATCGATAGAAGCCCAGGCGTGCATCGGTCACGAGATTGGGACTGAAAGTATGATCGAGGCCAATAGCCAGGCTCTGATTCCGGTCGATTGAGTCGCCTGAGAAGCTGAAAGCGGTGGGTCCCCCGCCCAGATCACCGAAGGCTGCCGGGGAGTAGTTATTAAAGTCGGCAAGAGTGTAGCGGCCGAAGATGTGTGTCTTAGCCGTCCAGTCGTAATCGATTCTGCCATCATATTGGTCCGAATCAAAGCGTTGAACGCCGTAGCTGATGTAGTTGTTAGCAATTCCGGACCCGTTGTTCGGAAGCGGAACGTACGAGAGCAGCTTCTGCATTTGCGCAGCCACTGGAATCACATTGATCTGCCCGTTCGTCGAATATACTTCGCGTCCAGATCCTGTCGCCGGATCGCCCGTATTGGGGGAAAACACCATTCCCGACCGAGCAGGAACGCTGGCGCCCTCCGTGGTTGTCACCGTGTAGGGACTAGCGCAGGCACTGGCTGAGACCGTGCCGTTTGCGCAAATATAGCCGTCCAGAAGAGCGCTAAGATCACCATCACGCTCTGCTGCCGAGGGAACAGTGGTGACGATAGATCCGCCCGTTCTGCGACGCGTGCCTTGATAGTCAAAAAGTCCAAACAGCTTGTCCTTGAGGATAGGCATTCCTACGGAGCCGCCGAACTGATTCCAGCGGATCTCGGGATTAATCCCGGTGAATGGATTAGTGGCGTTTGTGAGGTTGTTGCGCAAGTATTCAAATAAGGAGCCGTGCCACTGGTTGGTGCCCGATTTGGTGGTTGCCTGGATAAGCGCACCCGACGCGGCGCCGAACTCCGCTTCGTAGTTGCTGGTGCTGACCTTAAATTCCTGAAGCGAATCAATCGTCGGATTGATAACCGCGATGCCCAGAACGGCGCTCTCATTTTCGGTTCCATCCAGAATGAATCCGTTCGCGGTGAAGAACTGGCCGTTGACGTTCGCCTGAATTCCTTGTTGCGGATTCTCGGCAGCGGAATGCTGCCAGGTATTGAGCTGGGTGCCAGGAATCTCCAGCAATAAGTTGGTGACGTTACGATCTAAGACGGGCAGCTCCCGAACCTGAGCGCCCGTGAGGATGGTCGAAACTTCAGCTCGATCCGTTTCGAGCAACGGCGTTGCGTCGGTGACCGCGACAGTCGTCTGCACGTTACCGACGGTGAGCTTAGCGTCCACTGGAGTGGACGCATCCACCTCAACCGTTGCGTTTGCTGTGTAGCTGGAAAAGCCCGGGCTTTCAATCCTTACTTGATAACGTCCAGCCAGAAGATGCGTTTGGGAAAAGTTTCCATCGCTGCTACTGGTCACGTGAAAAACGGCCCCGCGATCCAGATCGGTGATCGTGATACTGGCATTCGGGAGACTGGCGCCCGAGGCATCCTGAACGGTTCCGACGATATTGCCTGATGTGGCCTGGCTGTATGCAAGAAACGTAAGAAAAAGAGATAAGAACGCAGCACAAAGGCCGCGGAATGCAGAGGACTTCAAGGGATGTTCTCCTGGAAAACTCCCGCCTGCGCGGGGCACCTGAAATGAATATCTCTATAGACTATAGAAGAAGATATAATTCAGTCAACAGCCTGTCAGGTTTGTGCGCTGAAGTGTAGGTCTGCTTATGCGCGAAGCAAACAGAATCCGCGTCGCAATGCTAGACCCGGCGTTCTTTGATGTGGCCGTTGGGCCGCGCGATTTGTCCGGTCGTCCTGATGATGCAGCAAATCAGCTCACAATCACTGCCGCCGAAGTAACTTCGTCAGCGTAGCGGCGAGTGTCCAGCGAGCGGATCGCAGGGTTGCCTGGATCGGTGCTCTGGGTCACAATAATAGAGGGAAGGAGTTTCACCAATGAGACAGATTTCTAAAGCTGCGTTAATCATGTTGGCGTCCTTGGGATTGAGTGCCGCCGCGCAAGATGGAGATTGGTATCACGACCGCGATGGGCGCTTTCAGGGCGAGCAATGGCGGGGACACGTGTTCGAACACGTAAGGACGGATTTGGACCACATCGGCAGTGCTATCTGGGCGAGCGGAAGAGAACGGACCCGGCTCGAAAGGACCAAACAAGAGTTGGCGGACCTGCAGGGCAAGCTGGAAGGTGGCCGGTACGATGAGCATGAATTGAACGATGTGATTGACTCCCTGAGAAAGTCAGCCAATGATGAACGTTTGGCGCCGCGGGATCGAGAGATCTTGGGTGATGATTTAAACCGGCTGAGGAACTATCGCGAGCATCACGAAAACTGGAACCGCTAAGGAGCTTAGGGGCGAACGCAGAGGAAGACGGATTCAGGCAGTAAGCGGAACAGATCGGCGACGATTTGATTAAGCCTGTGAGGATTGGTCGAGCGTGAGGCTGGAAACGCAGTTTCTACCGCTTCCTTTTGCCCGATACAGTGCCTCATCGGCGACACGGACGAACACGTCGGGCGTGCGCTCCGAGCCATCAGAGACCGTCACGCCAAAGCTTGCCGAGACCTTCAGTTCGGTCCCATCTACCACCATAGAATCACTGCTCAACTTGGCTCGCATACGCTCAGCCTGCTGGGCGGCTTGGTGAAGATCTACGTTGGGCAGAACGACTAAGAACTCCTCGCCGCCATAGCGGCCTACCTGGTCGTAAGGCCGTATATTGTGCCGCAGGCGTGCGGCGGTTT
>CAXUCT010000062.1:13642-14578 GCA_964249415.1 uncultured Bryobacteraceae bacterium
GTCGCCGGCGAAGTGGCCGTAAGTGTCGTTGATCTTCTTGAAATGATCAATGTCCAGAAGGATGACTCCCACGGTGCGGTGGTCGCGGTGACAGCGTGAGAACTCCTGCTCGAGAGTGGCGCAGACGGCAGCGCGATTCGGCAACATGGTGAGAAGATCTTTACTTGCACGTTCACGTAGTTCTTCCCGGGCATCGACGAGCGACATTTGCAGATCTACGATGCGTTTTCCGGCACGCAGCCGAACCTTCAGTTCGTGTTCGTCGAACGGCTTAACGATATAGTCGTCGGCCCCCGATTCCATGCCCTCCACGGTCTCGTCCTTCGTATTCTTCGATGTCAACAGAAGGATATAGGTATAGGGTTCGCGGTGCGTTTCGCGCACCTTGCGGCAAACCTCCGGGCCAGTCATGCCAGGCGGCATAACCCAATCGAGAATAGCCATGGAGGGGCAATCCGGCTGGGCCAAGATGTCCCAGGCTTCAGCGCCGTTCTCAGCCATCACTACCTCGTAGCCCCGGCGCACAAGCGCACTCTGGAGTAGTTTCCGTGAGGTCGCGCTATCGTCGGCTATGAGAACTTTCATTCCTGGCGGAGCCCTTCGCTATGAACCTAATCGTCTCGCCAGCGAGAAATAATTAGCTGCAACTTGTTGGCGCCGCAAGTTTTTGCGCAGTGACGGCTCCGCCCCCGCCGCTGCAACTCAGCTGTCAAACGCGCACAGGTCCACAATCCCTTTACTATGGGATGCTTTTGAGTGCAGCGTCAATAGGGGTACAGTACGGAATTACCCCGCCTTGCCGCATTCGGAACATCCTATATCATGGGGGTGCCAAACGAATTTCGCAAAAGAAGCGGAAAGCCTTTGCAGTGAAGGAGCTTGGGATGAATAACTCAGTACTTGTGACGATGGTGGTTGAGCAGACATCGCGCGGGG
>CAXUCT010000063.1:0-4715 GCA_964249415.1 uncultured Bryobacteraceae bacterium
AAGCGCCGCTCCCCGGCCACATGCGCGTGCCCTTCGACACCATGAAAAGCGTCTTCACCCTTGCCGTCGACCAGGTAAACCGCGACCTCAAGGCACAGCAAGCGGCGTAACGAGGCCCCTTTGCGCTCTGATCGGCTACGTCAGCGCCACGGGTGCGTCCCGTGCCCTAAGATGTTGTCTTGCGCTTCGTCCCCAACGCCATCACGCTCCTCAGGCTATTCGCCTCGCCCGTTTCGGCGTGGTTGATCGTTCAAAGGCGTTTTCGTGAGGCTCTCGCCCTGGGCATACTCGCCGGCCTAACCGATTGGTTCGATGGCTTCGCCGCCCGCCGCCTCAAAGTGAGAGGGAATCTCGGCGTCATCCTCGATCCATTAGCTGACAAATTCCTACTAGTGACCCTCTTCCTCGCCTTAGCCGCCGTCGGCCTCATCCGGTTTTGGTTGCTCGCGCTGGTCATCGGCCGAGACCTCGTCATCGTAATAGGAGCGCTTTTACTTCGCTTGTTCCGCGATGTTCACCAATTCCGCCCCTCTACGCTGGGCAAGGTCAGTACCTTTTTCCAGATCATTTTTGTCCTGATGGTCCTGCTCTATGCCGCCTTTCCCTATGAACTCCTGTTGTGGCTTCGTACCGCCGCGCTCGCATTAACCGCCCTATTTACCGCGCTCAGCGGGATCGAGTATGTTCGCCTGGGCATCCGTCTCACCCGCCGCTAATCCGTTTCCCGAACCTGAATCGCCTCAAAAGGTACCGGATTTTTGCTTATTACCCCCGCTCCGCCAACAAAGTGCATTGACGGCGCCGGGTCCGAAGAGTAGCCTGAGAGCATGGACCCGGCCGTGGACACCTTTCAGCCCTCGCGTCTGTACGCTCGCGTTGGCTGGGTCGCAGTGGCAGGTTCTGCTGCCTGCGTTCTTTGCGGGTTGAGGGCTCCCCTCGCGTTCATTCCTGCCTTCTTATGTGCGCTCACCGCTGGAGGCCTCTGTTGGCTCTCCACCAGGCCGGTCATTCGCATCGGCGAGACCCAGTTCAATATTGGCGAGCGAGCCATCGCTTGGCGCGAGGTACGCGAGATCAACAGCAGCCGCTTCGTTTCCCCGCTCATCTTAAAATTGAAGCTCACCAACTCGCGCCACAAACTATTGATTTTTCCCGGCGACCCGGAGCGCATTGCCCGTCTCATGTACCAGCTCCGCAAAAACTCCCATTTGGCTAAGTTCGATGGTATCGCGTACCGTGATTACTGGACTTGGACCACTCTGACCGGGGTCAACGGAGAAGGTCAGACCACTGAACAACCCGTACGCATGCTGAGTTCCGAAGACGAAGACGAGATTGAGCGCCTGTATCAAAAACTAAAATCGGTTGGACGGCTCGATCCCCGCGGTTCTGATTCCTCCCCCACCTCGCATGAGGATTAGACCTGTTCCTTAGCCGCCCCCGGCGGCGCGGCTGCCTTTACTCTTTTCTGATTCTCCTGACACTTGTAGCGGCCGCATGCCTTCTTTACGTCCCGCTGCTGACCGCCTTCGCCAATGCTTTGGTCGAAAACGATGGGCCCCAAAACGCCGATGCCATCCTGGTGCTGGGCGGAGACGACGCCGGCTTTCGAATTATCAAGGCAGCCCAATTAGCGCAGGCCGGCTACGCTAAATACGTTCTCGTCGACGGGCCGAAGTCGCTCGTCGGCCACGAGTCAGACGCGACCATTCAATACGCCGAGCAGAACGGCTATCCCGATTCTCTGTTTCGGGCGCTGCCTCTTCCCCCAGGTGTCAACTCCACTCGAACCGAATGCGAATACGTTGGACTCTTGCTCAATCAAGAGAATGTGCGTAAAATTCTGCTCGTCACCAGCAACTACCACACGCGCCGGGCCGCCTGGTTAATGCGCAAGACGAATCCCTGGTTGCAAGTAGTCGTAGTGCCGGCGCCCGACCAGTTCTTCACGCCGAACGGCTGGCGCAAATCGCGCGAGGGTCAGAAAACATTTCTGCTCGAATGGATGAAGACCGTCGCTGCCTGGCTTGGAATCTAAACGCTTGGTATTTAGATGCTGAAATCTCTCTCCACCCTCACGCCCTACCTCCGGCGCTACCGGGGTGGCCTCGCCCTTGGATTGGGCGCGCTTCTTATAAAGGATGCTCTGGCGGTTGCCCTTCCCCTCGTCATCAAGACCGGTGTCGATTCGCTCACGCGCGGCTTTCAGATGCGGGCCGTTATCCAAATGGCCGCCCTGCTGGTGGCCCTGTCCCTAGTGAAAGGTCTGTTTCAATACTGGATGCGCGTCATCCTCATTGGCATCTCGCGCGACATCGAGTACGATCTCAGAAACGACCTCTTCGGTCATCTGGTCGAATTGTCGCAGGACTTCTATTCGCGCTACCGCACGGGCGACATCATGGCCCGCAGCACCAATGATCTGAACGCCGTACGCATGATGCTGGGCCCTGGCATCATGTATTGGAGCGAAACTACCGTCATGTTGGTGCTTGCTGTCGCAGTCATGGCGCGCGTCGACCTTCGCCTCACTCTAATCGCTCTCGCTCCCGCGCCGCTGGTCTCAGTTGCCGTCATCTTCTTCGGCCGCCGCATTCACGCACGCTTCGAACAGATCCAAAAGATGTTCTCTGACATCAGCAGCAAAGTGCAGGAGAACCTCTCGGGCGTGCGCCTCATCCGCGCCTACGCGCAGGAGAAGGCTGAGGTGGAGCAGTTCGAAAGCCTGAACAGGGATTACATCCGGGAAAACATTGGCTTGGCTCGCATTCAGGGCATGTTCATGCCGCTGCTGCAGGCCCTAATCGGCACTACGTTTCTGCTGGTGCTGTGGGCCGGCGGTAGGCAATTGCTGCAGGGCCGCATCAGCCTGGGCAGCTTCGTCATGTTCAACACCTATATGGGCATGCTCATCTGGCCCATGATCGCCTTCGGCTGGGTGGTAAACCTGATGCAGCGTGGCACAGCCTCTCTCAACCGCATCAATCAGATCCTGCATGAGCAATCCACCATTGCGCCCCCATCGGGCGAAGCGCTCCATCCCTCTGACTACTCTTCCCAGATCCGTTTTGCGGGCGTCGCCGTGCGGTTCGGGGAGCGGGAAGCGCTCGCTGGAGTGAATCTCACCATTCACGAAGGGGAGACAGTCGCAATCGTAGGTCACACCGGAAGCGGTAAGACCACGCTAGTTAGCTTGATTCCACGTCTGTTTGATCCAACCGGCGGCCTTGTGGAACTCGGCGGGGTAGACATTCGCCGCTTCGATCCCCAAGAGCTGCGGCGCCAGATCGGATTCGTTCCGCAAGAGACCTTCCTGTTCAGCGCGACTTTAGCCGAAAACATTTCTTGGGGCGTGCCGGATGCAACCGCAGAGCAGATCTTGTGGGCCGCCGAAGTGGCTGGCTTAGCTTCTGATATCGAGACGTTTCCCAACGGGCTCGATACGATGATCGGAGAACGCGGACTGACGCTCTCCGGGGGCCAGAAGCAACGAACCGCCATTGCTCGCGCCATCCTACGCAATCCCCGCCTCCTGATTCTGGATGACGCCCTCTCGAGTGTAGATACGGTAACCGAAGAGAAGATCCTGAACGGCCTCTCAAGTGTCATGCGGGACCGCACAACGGTCCTGATCTCTCACCGCGTCTCAACAGTGCAAAACGTAGACCGTATCGTCGTGCTGGAGCATGGACTAGTAGCCGAAACCGGCACGCACGCAGACCTGCAGCGCCGCGGCGGCTACTACGCCGAGCTATACCAGAAGCAACTACTCGAGGAAGAGCTGGAGGCAATCTAATGGAAACCGATCGAGTCAGCAGACGAGTCTTTCTGGGCACTGCCGGACTAGCGGCCCTCGCCGCTTCGGCCGCCCGCGCACAGGAATACCGTATCGCCGGTGCGGACATTAAGCTCGGCATCGCGTCCTATTCTTTCCGCAAGTTTTCACGCGCCCAAGCCATTCAGATGACCAAGCAGTTGGAAACTCCGTATCTCAACGTCAAGGACTTTCATCTCGCCCTTACGAGCACGCCTGCCGAAATCGATGCGGCGGCAAAAGAGTTCCACGATGCGGGCATTATCTTGGTCGGCTGTGGAAACGTCAGTTTCCTCAAAGACGACGAGGCGGATATCCGAAGCAAGTTCGAATACGCCAAGCGCGCTGGCTTTCCGCTGATTGTTTGCGCTCCCACGCCAGTTACCCTGCCCAAGCTGGAGAAGTTCGTGAAGGAGTACGACATCAAGATTGCCGTCCACAATCACGGACCGGAAGACAAATACTTCCCAACTCCGCAGAGCGTTCTCAAAATCGTGAAGAATCTGGACCCGCGCTGTGGCCTATGCATCGATATTGGGCACACCGCCCGAGCCGGTGTCGATATAGTCGAATCGGTCGGCGAAGCCGGACCGCGTCTGCTCGACATGCACGCCAAAGACCTGGCAAACCCCATGCTCAAAGACAGTTACGTGGTGGTCGGCGAAGGCAAGCTGCCTATTCCCCAAATTCTTCAGCAGTTGGTACGAATCAAGTACAACGGCTGCGTGAATCTGGAGTATGAGATTGACGACACCAACCCCATGCCGGGTATGCGAAAAAGTCTTGCGTACATGCGCCGCGTTCTGTCCGGCATCGAATCCAAAGCGGCTGCGTGATTACCGCCTCGCCACAGCTTCTGATTCCGTCTGGAGCGCTGGACTCCCAAGGTCCGGAATCTCAA
>CAXUCT010000063.1:4725-8202 GCA_964249415.1 uncultured Bryobacteraceae bacterium
TCGCCATCCTGTATCCCGCTCCGAATAGCACGCGCAAGCGCTCGTTCACGTTGCTGACCCCAATCCCTTGTTGCTCGAATATGTCGGCCAACTTCGATTCGGGAATTCCTACCCCGTCATCTTCCACCAATAT
Source organism: uncultured Bryobacteraceae bacterium (assembly GCA_964249415.1). Classification (GTDB taxonomy): domain Bacteria; phylum Acidobacteriota; class Terriglobia; order Bryobacterales; family Bryobacteraceae; genus Bog-105. The sequence goes on from CAXUCT010000063.1 coordinate 4,859, forward strand.
GTTCAGGCGCGTGTTCTCCAACCAGATGCGGAGCCGAACCATCCCGCCTTCCACCTTGTTCGCAAGACCATGCCGAATGGAGTTCTCCACAATCGGCTGTAGAATCATGCTCGGAACCAGGCGGTCCAGCGTCTGGGGATCCACCTCTTTGTAAAACCGCAGCTTCTCGCCGAAACGCACCATCTCGATTGCCAGGTAATCGTCGATAAACGAGATCTCCTCTCGCAGCGGTGACAAGTTTTCCGCTTTTCTTAGCAGACGCCGCAAGATGTTGGAAAGCTTATAGATCATGCTGCGGGCGCGCTCCGGATCGAGGCGAACCAGTGTGGACACCGAATTCAGAGTGTTAAACAAAAAGTGCGGATTGATCTGATTGGTGAGCGCCGCCAGCCGTGCTTCTGTGAGACTGACGCGTTGCGCCTGCAGTTGCTTTTCGGCTCGATAGCTTCCCCAAATTCGAATGGGCAACGACACCGCAAAGAGAGTGAAGAGGGCACACCAGAGAAAAATCCACGGATCTCGATTAGGCATGCCGCCAAAAATAAAAAACGTGTTGTGCACGGGAAACAGAAAAAAAACTCCCCAGCGCAGCGCTTCGGTCGTGACGATGATACTGTTGCACGCGATGTTAAACGCTGCGCGTTCCACTACCTGGCGCTGAATGGCATTGCGATTCAAGCGCAGCACCTGGCGAAGCAAGCGGTAGAGGTTCAAATCCACAAACGGTGAAAAGTACCAGATGTCTTCTTTCTGAGGAGCCAGATCATGCATCACGGCGCCTAGAATACCCGCCGCCGCGTACAAAGGCATCGACATGAACTTGCCGTCCAGCATGTCAGGCACCGACACGCAAATGCCGGTTACCAAACCGCTGACGTAGCCACCCAACATGCCCGCGATCAGCGCGCCTTCTAGCGCCAGGTCAATCGCGGAATACTGATGATGGCTCAGGATGCGCACCTCAGCGCTAGCCCCGAACACTACAGAGAACACCGCTGCCAGCTGCAAGCGCTCTGTGATTGTTCTCTCATCCCGGAGAAGAATCTTCTGAATGTGTCCGAAACGCATCAGGATGCTGGCGATCGACGCCGCTACTGCAACCTTGATGAGAAGCGCGGCGAGTTGCGGTTGATCGAGCATCAGGCAGCTACGGCTTCTATAATAGGGGTTTAATCCCCAGGACGATAGTTGACAGATTTCAAGCTGAATAAGGTCGCTGAAGCAGAGTTCCCCACTCGCTTCGGACGCTTTCGCATTTACGGCTTCGAGGGCGTGCGGCCGAAAGGGACAGAAGAAGCGGTGGTACTGACAATTGGCGACCTATCTCCTGCCGCCGGTCCTCTGCTGGTACGCATCCATTCACAATGCCTTACCGGCGATGTCTTCGGTAGCCTGCGCTGCGATTGCCGCTCACAACTCGAACTCGCGCTCGATCAGATTGTGGAGGAAGGCCGGGGCTTGCTGATCTACGAGCAGCAGGAAGGCCGCGGCATCGGGCTGATGAATAAGCTTCGCGCCTACGAATTACAGGACGGCGGCCTGGACACGGTAGAAGCAAATGAAGAGTTGGGCTTTGCAGCCGACCTGCGCGATTATGCGCTGCCTGCGGCCATACTTCGCTATTTCAATGTCATTGAGGTGCGGCTGCTCTCCAATAACCCCGGCAAAAGGACCGCTCTCGAAAACGCCGGAATACAGGTAGTCGAAATGGCCCCCATCATCGTCCCGCCCATCGCGACCACGGCCGAATACCTGAAGACCAAACGCGAAAAGATGGGCCACCTGTTCTAAGGTAAGTAAGCGGATTTCGCTAGTCACGCCATAGCGTAAACTACACGGAAGAGCGGCTTGGGCCCTTAGCTCAGCGGTTAGAGCAGAGGACTCATAATCCTTTGGTCGTAGGTTCAAATCCTACAGGGCCCACCACTTCTCAAGAGGAACAGCAGCGCTATCGTGAAACGTACTATTTTCCTGCTCCTTGCGGGAGCTTTCCAAATGGCGGCCCAGGGAGGCGTCGACGTTTACACATTCGAAGACCTCCACTCGCGCGGCGAGAAGCTGGCCCAAAAACAGACGTCATTCGCCGCCGAGGATCTGGCCCAGTACGGGACACATTACACCATGCTGGCGCAGCGCGGGCAGACCGGATCGTCTGAACTGCACGAGCATGAGGCCGACGTTTTCATCGTGGAGAGCGGCGAAGCCATCATCATCACCGGCGGCAAAATCGTAAATCCTCGCACGCAAAAGCCCGGCGAAATTCGGGGCAGCTCCATAGCAGATGGGGAGCGTCATCGCTTGGCAGTGGGCGATATCATTCACATTCCGCCCGGCACGCCGCATCAGCTGCTGGTCGACAAAGGCAAACCGTTTACTTATTTCGTCATCAAGGTCAAGGACCGCTAAGTGGCCGTAGCTTGCCTCTTGACGCTGCTGGCGCTAGCTGGCGTAGCAGTCGGCGTCAAGCTGGGTCAAATGCAGACGCTGTCATCCCATATTGCTGCGGCGGGCGGTGGCCTGCTGTTCGGAATCGCTCTATTCTGGGTGGTTCCGGAAATTGCAGAAATTTCAGGCTGGACGGTTGCATACATTCTGCCGGTCGCCACGGGCTGCATCATGCTGCTGGGGGAAGAGCTGCTGATGCATACAAAGTTTTCGCCGCGCGACGGCGTGATTGCGCCTTTGCTGGCAGCCGCCGCCGTGCACAGCTTTCTAGATGGGTGGAGCCTGCGCGCGCTCTCGGGTCGGCCGCTCGCGAATTTAGCCGTTCCGCTCGGATTGGCGCTGCACAAAGTGCCCGAAGGGTTAGCCCTCGGCTGGGTTGCGCGACGCGCTGCTTCCTCTACCGGGCGAGCGGCGCTCGCGGCGGGCGCTGTGGAACTGCTGACCGTAGTCGGAGCCGCTGTCGAACCGCGGGCGAACCAAACCGGATCGGTGATCTTCGGCGCCTGGTGGACAGCCGGGGTATTGGCAGTAATCTCCGGCAGCTTCCTGTTCCTGGGCTGCCATGCGCTCTTGCCTAACTGGAAGCAGAAAGGAGTGGTCGTGATATTCCTCGCAACCTTAGCGCTCGTCGGTCTCGTCAGACCGTAGCTCTGAAAGCGTACTGTCCTTTCAAGAGCTAGCAGAGCCGCGCCCGTCAGGAAGCGGGTTTTCAGAACTTGTGTTCCAAAGGGTTACTTAAGCCCGGGCGGGTGCTGCTTATGAAAGTCGGTGCGGTCCTGAAACTCGCGCCCAAACGCGATGATTCTGTTTTCGGAGAACGGCGGGCCCACGATTTGCAGGCCAATTGGCAGGCCGTTCACATAGCCGCACGGAATGGTAAGTGCAGGTAGGCCGCAGAG
>CAXUCT010000063.1:8236-8887 GCA_964249415.1 uncultured Bryobacteraceae bacterium
CACCAGACCGGCGCCGACGCCTTTCTTCTCGGGCCGCTTGGGCGAGGTCTCATCAAAGGGCTGATCGGCCCGATCCGGCAGACTGAAGCGAGTGGGCGCGACCAAAAGGTCTACCTTGTTAGCGAACAGCTCGTGAAATGCGGTGCGAACCTGGCTGCGAACGCGCATGGCTTTCAGGTAATCAAGGGCGGAGTAGTTCATCGACGCCTTCAGTCCGTCGATCTGGCATTGATCGGCAAGTTGATCCACGCGGCCGCTACGGATGAACTGCTCAAAGATGGACACGGCTTCCGAATCGATAATCGTGCCGATCACCGGCCCGTAAGGGAAATCGGGGATTTGCGTCTCGACCATCTGTGCACCAATGGACTTGAGGGCTGAGAGAGCGCTGGCGAAGGCAGGCCGCAGCGGTTCATCGGGCCATTCGGCAAAATCGATCTCGGCGTAGCCGACCTTCAGGCCTGCAAACTGGCGATGATACTGCGGAGTGTAGTAGAAACTCTTGTGCGCCGAGCCGGGATCGTTATCGTCGGCGCCGGCTATGCCATGTAGAACTAAAGCGCAATCGTCCGCACAGCGCGCCAGAACACCGATCTTATCGAGCGTCCAGGAAAGCGCCATCGCGCCATGGCGACTGACCAGCCCGTAAGT
>CAXUCT010000063.1:8897-14567 GCA_964249415.1 uncultured Bryobacteraceae bacterium
GTCAAAATGGAGCCCGAGGTTTCTGAACCTAGAGCGTACGGCACTAAACCAGCGGCAACAGCCGAGCCAGAGCCGCTTGAAGATCCGCCGGACCAATACTGCTTGTTCCAGGGATTCAGCCCGGGACCTTGCAGCGACGCAGCGGCCGAACTGTATCCGCCACCGCCCGCGAGTTCAACCATCGACAGCTTGCCAATGAGAATTGCCTTCTCGCCGGTCAGGCGTTGAATGACAGTGGCATCGTAATCGAAGACTTGGTCGGCGAAGGGTTTGGCGCCCCAAGTGGTGGGGAAGTTTGCGACCGCAATAAGATCTTTGGCGGCGTAGGGAACGCCTTGCAGCTGCGTGCGGAAGCGCTCCCGTTTCAGCTCGTCGTCGACGTCTTTCGCAGCTTTATGCCCTTGCTTCAGGAGCGACAAAGCAAGCGCGTTATATTCGGGACCAAACCGCTCCAGACGTTTACCGAAGAACTTCGTCAACTCGACCGAAGAAATCTCACGGTTGCGGAGCGCAGCGCTGAGTTCGGTAATGGTGGCAAACGGAAGCGACCCTTCGTCGAGCTTGGTTTTGGGCGTCTTCATGAGCCCTTACGGACGAAACGCGAAAGCCGGCTCGACGTCCGTGGGGACTTCAATCTTCGATAAGCGCTCGCTGGTCTCGCGCACGTCAGCGTAGGCCTTTTGAAGCTTCTGTTCCGGCGTGGCAGAAGGCGGCGCAGGAGCGGGAGAACCCTGTGGAGGCGTCCTCGTTGTGACTTGCGACAAGACAGGCACGGCGCCAGTCACAACTGAAACGGCCGCAGTTAGGCCTGCATTCCACTCGCGGCGAGTCATGCCCGAAGATGTACGGCGGGAACTCATGCGCACATTATAAAGCGCCGTGGCTCATGAACGTTACTGAGCCGCGCGCGGTGAGCAAGCGGCTTCGCGATCAGGCATGCTGAACAAGCGCTTGCTGCATCACCGAGCGCGGAGCCGATTCGCCGGTCCAGATTTCGAATTGACGGGCAGCTTGTTCCAACAGCATTTCGGAGCCATGCACCACCGTGCAGCCTTGTTGCTTGGCACGCTGGAGAAGAGCGGTCTCGTGAGGGTTGTAAACCATGTCGAGGACAATGTCCGCCGGAATGGCGTCTCCGAAAAGGCAACCGTCGGGATGGGGCGCCATGCCGACGGGGGTGGCGTGAATGAGCACGTCAAAGTGGTGGGCCTGCGCTTCTTTGAGCGTGACAGCTTGTGAGTTCACCACGCGTGCCAACGTTTGCGCGCTTTTCATGTTGCGGCCCGTGATGGTCACCGTGGCGCCGGCGTCCGCAAGCGCAATAGCCGCTGCCCGCGCCGCGCCGCCGTAACCGGCGATCAGAACCGAAGCGTGCGCGAGACGAAGATGACGCGCGAGCGGCGTAGTAACACCCTCCGCGTCTGTGTTTGTGCCGCGCCACTTGCCGCCTTTGCGCCAGACCGTATTCACTGCGCCGATGCGCTTAGCAAGCGGCTCCACAATATCGAGGTAGCGGAGGACGCGCTGCTTGTGCGGAATGGTGACACTGAAGCCGCAGACGGGAATTGCGCCCGCTACTTTGAACCACTCTGCCAGGCGTGGAGGCGGGATCATGAACGGCAGTTAAACAGCGTCTACACGGCGAGCTTGGAAGGCGCGGTTATGGATCTGCGGAGATTTGGAGTGAGCGACCGGATCCGCGATCACTCCGTAGATGCGAGTATCTTTGTTGAGCTTTTCGCAGCGGTAGAGTGTTCGCATAAGCTTGGCCGACACTTGGCCGGGAGCCGTACCTTCGTCCTGGAGCGGCGCGGCATAAGTGAATACGGAACCCAATGCCAGGCTGAAGATGCGCGTGGGAACGCCCGCCTCAGCCATCGCGAAAGCGACCAGCGGCGCGCCGCGATGGGCGCGTACGAATTCGAGAACGCGTAAATTGTCTGCCGGCTTATGAGCAGTAGTAGCGATTTTATAGGCGTCGGCGGGAATGCGCTCCAGGCGGCGCAACACAGGAGCCAGTACAGGGGTGCTTTCAAAATTGTGATAAGAGATGACGAGCGCGGCGGACCGACGCAACTGGGGAACAGCAGATTTCGCGCGTTCCGCCGATTCAATCTCAAGGTCTACAGCAATGACCCCCGCCAACGCAGCATTCTCCAGCACGGCAAACTGCTTCTCGAGCGAGCCCCCGAACCGGCCATGGTTCTGCTTGTGGCGGCAAGCCGCAACAATGCGGACGTCAGGATAGCTGGCGCGAAAAGTGCGAATGAGTTCAATGCCCGCAGCAGGATCAGGAAGGTAGTCTAGCCGGAACTCGAAAAACGTGCTGCCGTCTTTGTACTCGCGCTCGGCGGCTTGGCTAAGTTGCGAAGCGGAAGGCAGACCCAATGCCACGCAAACGCGCGGCAGGGATCTGGGGAGGGCAGGCATGTCAAACAGCGTCAATACGGCGATTGCATCAGCATAACAAGGGCCAGAATCGAGTCACGCAGTTAGCTAGTGGCCTGTCGCGACGACAACGTTCGTATGTGCGCTAACTGAAACTGAGCCGCGCGCGTCAGCAAGCGGATTTGAATGCTAATGAACTCACTGCGACATGTCACTAGAAATAAGGTGGTACGGTATTTGTGGGACTACGAAAGCCCACAGTTTATTTAAACTCATACGCTTATGATCACAAAGCGCACCCATGTCGTCCTTCCTGAGCAACTCATGAAGGACATCGATAGGCTCGTTGGGACTCGCCAACGGAGTAGTTTCATTACGAAAGCTGTTGAACAAGAGCTCCTGCGTTTGCGTTAACACAAGGCCTAGCTATCCACGGCTGGGGCATGGAACGACGAGCAGCATCCCATGACAATCCGCACCGTCCCGGCAGACATACTGACGAGCAAGCTCGCATCATAGATTCAGGTTCGATCGCGCGGTAGCATCCCGCACCTGTTCGCGGAAAAGCCGGTCCAACACCGCTTCCGGGTTATCGCAGATCCCGGAGTGGATAGCAGAAAGCTGGATTAGCGTGCTGCGCGGTGCAACCAGCCAGTGAAAGCGGGCGCGTTGCGAAATGAGCGCCATCGGTCCTGCGTCCTGATCGCCTGCGCAGATCCTGGCTATTGCATCGAGACGTTGCTGTACGTCGTCGGCTTCGAGCGTAGGAGCCAAGGCCTGGAGCTTACGCGAATCCAGGTGGATGCGGGCCTGGAGGAAACGCTGCTGAGGACAGAAGAGAATGACGCCCGCATTGAAGAACTCTTCGCGTTCAGTAAATGGAACGATGCGGATCACTCCATAATCAAACGAGTTGGGTGTGTGCACGCACGGCCTCCTCGACAAATTGCGATTTTGCGAGACGCTCTTTGAAGTACGTCAGATAACCCTCGGTCGTAGGCCCTTCACCCTGCGGTAACCAGGCGGCTGGAACGGTCTCCACGATTCGCCTTAGCACCGGTTCGGTGAGTCGCGCGCGCAATTCGGCGTCCACCTTGCCGATGCGATCCGCCCAAGGCAGCAGGATGTGGTCCGCAATCGCGTAGAAAGGTTTAATCGCCATCTGATCAATAACTTGCCAGTTGTGATGGAAGAACAGGCTCGCGCCGTGATCTATGAAATAGATTTGCTTGTGCCATACGAGGAGGTTGGCATTTCTGGCAGTACGGTCGATGTTTGTCACAAAGGCGTCAAACCAAACTGCCTTTGAAGCGGTCTCGGGATCTGCACGATCGCCCGCAGCGGGATCGAACATGCTTGCGCCCGGCAAGAAGTCCATTCCGAGGTTTAAGCCTACGCTGGCCATCAGCAGATCGCGTATTTCGGGATCCGGTTCGTTTCGTCCGATCGCCTCGTCGAGTTCCATGAACACGAGCTCAGGAACGCGCAGCCCCAACTCGCGCCCGATCTCACCGGAAATGAGCTCCGCGACGAGTGCCAGTGAGCCCTGTCCGGCGCCTCGGAATTTTAGGACATAGAGGCCTTCGTCATCGCCTTCAACGATTGCCGGCAGCGATCCACCTTCGCGCAACGGCGTGACGTAGCGCGTTACGCGAACCGTCCTCAGCATTGCTCTGATTTTATGCTGCAGTTGTTGTTGCGCCGGAGGGCGATACTCGATTAAGAATGATTACTGAGCGGGAGGCGGACGAGACCGGGAGCACGAAGGGCCTGACGCGCGGCCTGGGTCTTTTTGACTCGACCATGATCGTGGCGGGGTCCATGATCGGATCGGGCATCTTCATCGTGTCGGCGGAGATGGCTCGCCGGGTGGGCAGCCCGGGATGGTTGCTGGTTTGTTGGGTGCTTACCGGCGTGTTGACGCTGGCAGCCGCGCTTTCTTATGGGGAACTGGCGGCGATGATGCCGAAAGCGGGCGGACAGTACGTGTATCTGCGCGAATCGTTCTCGCCGCTGTGCGGGTTCCTCTATGGCTGGACCTTGTTTCTCGTGATACAGACCGGAACCATCGCGGCTGTGGCCATTGGATTCGCGCGTTATCTCGGGGTGCTGGTGCGTGGTGTATCGGAAGACAATTATCTGGTTGCGCCGATTCACATCACCAGCCGCTATGCAGTTTCGTTATCGACGGCGCAGTTAGTCGGGCTGCTGGTGATCGCCTTCTTGACTTGGGGAAACACGCGCGGCATCAACTATGGAAAGCGCGTTCAGAATATCTTCACTTGCGCCAAGCTGGGAGCGCTCGCATTAGTGATCGGGCTGGTGGTGATTGGCTCAAACCCGGCGGTGGTGAAAGCGAACTTCGGAAATTTGTGGCAGGCGCGAGGTTACACGACACTTGCTTCCGGACTGTCGCCCATAACTGGCTGGGGATTGTTGGTAGCCATCTGCTTATCGCAGACCGGTTCGCTTTTCTCCGCTGATGCGTGGAACAACATCACGTTTACGGCGGGCGAAGTACGGAATCCGCGGCGAAACGTGCCGCTATCGCTGGCACTGGGAACTTCGCTGGTGATCGGGCTCTACTTGTTGGCAAACGTGGCTTACCTGGTTGTGCTGCCCTTCGGGCAATTGCAGAACGCGCCTTCGGACCGCGTGGCCGGGGCGGCGTTGCAATCCGTGTGGCCCACCTTCGGCGCGGCATTTATGGCGATCGCGATTATGATCTCGACATTTGGGTGCATCAACGGCATGGTGCTTGCCGGCGCGCGGGCTTACTATGCGATGGCCTGCGACCGGCTGTTTTTCCGGCGCGCGGCCACGCTGAACCGAGCTCATGTTCCGGGCGCTGCATTGGTCTTGCAAGGCATTTGGACCGCTGTTCTGGTGCTGCCGCGTACCTACAATCCGTCCACCCACACGTTTGGCAATCTGTACAGCAACTTACTGGATTATGTGATTTCAGCGGCATTGCTTTTCTACATATTGACGATTGCGGGAGTTTTTATCCTGCGCAAACGGAATCCAGATGCGGAGCGGCCGTATCGAGCGTTTGGATATCCGCTCGTGCCGGCGCTTTACATTCTGGGTGCGGCATTTATACTGCTGGTGCTGTTAACGTATCAGCCCTCGACAACGTGGCCCGGCCTCGCCATCGTGCTGCTGGGCCTGCCGGTTTACTACGCATTTCGTAAAACCGCGGAACGGGAAGGCGCATGAAACGCCGCGATTTTGCGCCGGCGTGTTTGGGCGTCAGCATGGCTGGCATAGTAAGTGCAGCAA
>CAXUCT010000064.1:0-12049 GCA_964249415.1 uncultured Bryobacteraceae bacterium
CGTATGCAGCATCGCCGGTCCAAAACTTACCGTTCGTCAGCAGCAATGTAATGGGCGATTGCGCATGAAGCGGGGCAACCGCCGCCAGTGCCGTTGCCAGCACTGCTAGCCAGCTTGCCGCTCCGCAAAAGCGAGGCGTTCGTCTACTTAAACCCGACGTATTGGACCTCTTCCTGAAGATCGAACCCAAAGCGATCGCGCACGCACCTTTTTAACTCCTGGATGACCGCCACCAAATCGGCCGCTGTCCCCGCGCCATCGTTATAGATGAGATTGGCGTGATAAGAAGCCACCTGAATATCTCCCCGCCGCATGCCTTTCACGCCAGTCTGCTCCAGGAACCAGGCGGAAGGCACCTTGCCATCGCGCACCAGGTTACGCGGCACTTGTTGCTGTGCGTTGGGTGGAATGTTGGCGAAGAAAACGTTCTTGAAGATGCTGCCGGCGCACTTCATCCCGGGGGGATACTTTGCATCGCGAACCGTTCTGATTTCGTGGGCGGTTTTGGCGAGCATTTCGCGTGCGGCGCTTTTGAAGCGGAGATCGGCAGACAAGATCGCCCAGTCTTTGCGCTCTTTGAAGATGCTTTCGCGGTATCCAAACCGGCAGTCCTGGTTGTTTAGGGTGAAGACTATTTCGCCGTCCGTAGCCTGCACGCTTTCCACAATCTCTTGAATGGAGTGTCCATACGCGCCGGCGTTGCCATATACCGCGCCACCCAAGGAGCCGGGAATACCGGTCATCGTTTCCAGACCTTGTAAGCTCAGCTGAATACTTTCATCCACTACGTCCTGCAAAACGGCCCCGGATGCGGCGCGCAGCAGTTCCCCATCGCTTACGATTTCAGTTCCGCCAAAGCGCAAGACGACGCCATCGAAACCGTCATCGCAGACCACCAGATTCGTACCACCGCCAAGTATCATCCGCGGCAGCGCCAAGCTACTGGCGGCCCGCAAAGCTTCTGCAAACGCATTCACGCTCGCCGTTTCACACAGCAGGGCTGCAGGCCCACCAATTTGAAAACGTGTAAAGCGGCGCAGCGGCGCAGCGACGTGCGCCCCCAGAAGAGGAATAGCAGCGAAGCGGTCTACCGCCGCCGCAGGAACGGGCATCGTTCCTGATTATAGGGTGGCGAGATGCCCAGTTTGGGTGTGCTGATTGTGCGTCGCGATAGAACTGATGCATGAGCGTTTTCACGATGGTTGTCGCGCGAAGGCCCATTTCCGCCAACAAAGGCCCAAATCCTCAGTACACATGAAGCGGCACGGTCGAGGCAATCCATGATTGCGAATGGTCCGCTGTACGCTAGAATTCTTTGGTTCCATAAAGATCGCACGACTCAGGACGTCGACAACATAGCAAAGCGTATTCTGGACTCGCTCAAGGGCCTAGTTTTCGACGATGACTCAGCCATTAGCCACTGCCTGGCCGCTCGAATTGATGCGACTATGGACTATGAATGAAATGGAACTCCGCCATCCCGTCGAGACACCGAAGTTCTTCTAGACCTCCTCGCCAATGATGGCTCTCGGCACGTGGTCTATATAGAAATAGGTCCGCGAACTAGTGTGGCGGTCAACTTCGGAGAGGTATTGTGATGACAGCCCAGCAACAATATACAGAACATCTTCTTGCTCTCAAGCGCGCTGAAATCGTCTCTGAGTTGGAGCAGCAGGGTTATAGCGTTGAGTCTGAAGCGCGTGTAGACAATGAGCAAGCCGATCTCGTTGCTAGAAAGCCGGGAGGCAAAACCGTTCTATACGAATTCAAGCTTCCGAGCAGTTTGCATACGAGTTCCGACCAGATTCAGAGGCTCCGAAGGACCGCGGCTGAGAACGGCTTCGAGTTCAAGCTGGTAGTTGTCACGCCGCCGAAACGTATTGACGTAACAGTTGACGGTCTGGAGAGGGGGTTGTACAACAGCTTTCTGGAACGCCTTGACTCAACCGATCTCTCCTCGCTTGCGAGTCACGTGATGGTAGAAGATGTATCGGATATTGAGATTAGCGCTTTAAAGGTGCACGGGAAACTGACGGACGTAGCCGGACATGGTGTCGTAGGTGTGTGCCTTGAGTACGGAGGGGGTGAGGAGCGGGACGGAGTGACGAGCTATGACACATATCCGTTTGAATTTGATATCGCCCTCAACTCCCATCGCGAGATAGCAGAGATCCGAACTCTCGAGGTTGATACGTCTTCTTTCTACGACTAGCGGCTAGGTAAGTGTTGTTTAAATAGGTATCTTCTTCCGAACGGCATAGAAGAGCTGAAGTCCTTGATCACGCCCACCGTTGCCTCCTGGATCTGCACCAACTCTTCGAAAACGAAGCTTTCTGATAACATCGACTCAGTTCCGCTCCTTTCCGCCGCAGCATCGTTCCCGCTTAGCGGCAGCGGTGCTCAGCGAGGATTTTAGCCAAAACACAAATGAAGTTTTTTCTCGATTCAGCCAATCTCGACGAGATTAAGAAGGCTGTCGCGTGGGGCATCGTGGATGGCGTTACCACCAACCCATCGTTGATCGCTAAAGAAGGTATCGCGATCGAAGAGCAGGTCCGCAAGATCGCGGACCTGGTGAATGGCGACATTAGTGCCTCCTTGATTGCGACCTGCTCAAAGGAGATGATCGAGGAAGGCCGCAAGCTCGCTAAGATTCACCGCAACGTGGTGGTGAAGCTTCCCATTACGCCGGAGGGCATTACTGCTGCATCGGCGCTCGCCAAAGAAGGCTTCCGCACCAATCTAACGCTTTGCTTCAGTGCCGCGCAAGCGCTGCTGGCTGCGAAAACAGGCGCGTATATTGTTAGCCCATTCGTTGGGCGCGTGGACGATATTGGTTGGCCAGGCATAGGTCTGATTGACGACATTGTGACGATCTTTACAAATTACAGCTACCAAACCCAAGTGCTGGCGGCTTCCATCCGTGGCCCGCTCCAGGTAATAGAGGCGGCGAAAGCGGGCGCTCACATTGCCACCCTCACGCTGAAAGTCATGGAGCAATGCTTCTTCCACCCGCTCACGGAGAAGGGGCTCGACCAATTTTTAAAAGACCACCAGAAGGCTTTCGAATTGGTCACCGTCTAGGACGGTTCACTCCGGGGCGCTGGCCCTCCGTAAGCGATCCAAAATTCCAGCCCATTCCGGCGTGTCCGGCGGTTTCCTGATCGCGATCCAGTCCCACTGTTCTCGGTCCGCCGCATGCAAGGTTGCGTACAGGGCCGTCGCGAAGCTTCGAGCTTGATCGGGCATATTGAGCACACGTCCCCGGCCCGCAGGTGGTCCTGCGCCTTCTTCCAGTACGTAGAACGGAGTACGCGGCGCATAGTGCCGCGCATGCTGGCCCGGAGATTCCTCTAATCGCGGCAGATTTACTTCTTCGCCGAAGCGCACGCCTGCCACGCTTTCCAACTCATCTTGCCTGATCATGCCAGTGCGCAGGATTGCCGGAGGCACGCGTGCTAACGACAACACCGTCGATTCGATCCCGACTTGCGCCGGGCCGCCATCAAGGATCATATCGACGCGATCGCCAAGGCTAATGCGGACGTGCTCCGCGGTGGTGGGTGAAATCTGCCCAAAGCGGTTCGCGCTCGGCGCCGCGATCGGCACGCCCGCTCGCCGGATCAGCTCAAGCGCTACCGGGTGCGACGGCATGCGCACTCCCACTGAATCAAGACCCGCGGTGACGAGATCAGGCACGATGGAGGCCTTCTTCACTATTAACGTGAGCGGCCCAGGCCAGAACCGCCTCGCCAGCTCTTGCGCCAGCGAAGGCCAATCCGCCGCCACGGATCTGGCCATGTTTTCATCGGCCACGTGCACGATTACCGGGCTCGCCCAGGGCCGATCCTTGGCCCGGTAAATGCGCTCAACCGCCGCTGCGTCCAGTGCATTCGCGCCTAAACCGTAAACCGTCTCGGTTGGGAATGCCACTAGCCCGCCGCACCGAATCTGTTCAGCGGCGCGCGCCAACTCTTCCTCTGAAGGGAACATTGAGGGGAACCCGCCTACTTATTCGGACGGATCTTCACCGGTGTCGCCGTAAATCCTGCCGGTCTTACGCCACGCCAGAAACGCGTGAATCAACGGATCGATGTCGCCATCTAAAACGCGGTCCACATCGCCGATCGAAAGCTTTGTTCGATTATCTTTGATCATGCGATAAGGCGCCAGTACATAGCTGCGAATCTGGCTCCCGAAGTTGATCTCCAGCTTCGTGTCTTCCAGCTTCTGGTCCGCCACCCGCTTCTTCTCCAACTCGTATTCATAGAGCTTGGCCTTCAGCTGCTTCATCGCGCTCGCGCGGTTCTTGTGCTGTGACCGCTCGTTTTGACACTGCACCACCAACCCCGTTGGCAAGTGAGTGAAACGAACCGCGGACTCCGTCCGGTTCACATGCTGCCCACCCGCGCCGCTTGCCCGGAAAACGTCAATCTTCAGGTCGTCCGGCTTGATTTCAATGTTGATGTCTTCGTCAATCTGCGGATACACGAACACCGATGCGAACGACGTGTGCCGCCGCGCATTGGCATCAAAGGGCGAAATACGGACTAGCCGATGCACGCCTACTTCGGCCTGCAGTTGGCCGTACACATTTTCGCCGTTGATTTCAACAGTGGCGGATTTGATGCCGGCTCCTTCTCCCTCTAGCCGGTCTGTGATCACGGCCTGAAATTTGTGCCGCTCCGCCCAGCGCAAATACATGCGCAGCAACATCTCGGCCCAGTCCTGGCTTTCTGTTCCGCCCGCGCCTGGATGAATGGTGATGATAGCGTCGCGCGCGTCGTTTTCGCCCGAAAGCAGCATTCCGGTTTCAAGCTGTTCCAGTTTCGTCGCGAAGGCTTTCAGTTCCCGTTCCAGTTCGCCGTTTACGTTTTCGCCTTCTTTGGCGAGCTCGAACAATGTATCGATGTCGGACGTAGCAGCTACCACCGAGTTGGCGCTCTGAATCGCTTCTTCCAGCCGCTTGCGCTGCTGCATCACGCGCTGGCTCTTCTCAGGCTGGTTCCAGAAATCGGGGTCCTCGATTTCTATCTCTAATTTCTTCAGTTCCTGCTTTTTTCCGGACGGGTCAAAGATAGCTCCGCACAGCTTCACCTTGCTGGCGGAGCGCAACATACTCTCTTTCTAGCTCTTCGAGTGTCATTTCTCTTGTAGTTTACTTTGAAGCGCGAAATCGGCTCAGTGGCAAGCCGGGCGCTTACCCTCGCGTGCGGTCCAGTTCCGCGCCATTCCTCCCTTCTCCCAGAGGCGGTCGCTTCCGCAGCAAGTCTTGCACATCAGCGATTTGATCTTCTAATAAATTCAGTTTGCGCGACAATCCCTGAATTTCCGATTCCGCGCGGCAGTTCACTTGAAAATCCAACTCGCCGCGAAGCCGGTCTTTCGTATCCTGCCGGTTTTGACTCATCATGATCACCGGGGCCTGAATCGCCGCCAGCATCGAGAGAAACAGGTTCAGCAGAATGAACGGATACGGATCCCACGCAGATCCGCGCAGCCCAACATTAATAGCGGTGTAGACAATCAGCACTGCTCCAAACGCCAGAATGAACGTCCACGATCCGCCGAAATGCGCTACTACATCCGCCAGACGATCCCCTATGGTGGCTTCTTCTTCAATCAGCTCGTTCGGGTTGCGCGTTGCGCGAATCCGCACTAACTGCTGGGACGCGTGGAATTGCCGCCCGACGACCGTCAGCATATCGATCCCGGCAAGCGGCTTTCGTTCCAGCAGAACGGCAATGTCATTGCGATCCACTTCCACGCAAACTGTCTCTTCGAGTGCAATCGCGCTTGTCTGATGCGGCGTCTCGTCCAACATTGAAGCGAAGCCGAAAAACTCGCCAGGCGCCGGCTCGTCCACAATCACTTCCTGCTGATCGTCATCCACCGTCGTGACTCGCACCCGGCCCGACACCATGACGTAAGCCCGGCCGCCCGGGTCGCCCAACTTATAAATCCGTTGCCGGGCGGCGAACGTCTTCAGTTCCACTTGGCTGGCAAGAACCTCAGTCTCTTCCTCATCCAGCAGACCAAAGAGCGGTACCTGTTTCAGCGCTTCTGCATTGTGCGGCATCAGTCACCTTATTCAGTAGAATCGTTTAAAGAGGATCGTGCCCGATCCCAGAGCCAGCATTCCACAAAAAGGTCCTGGGCACAACAGCTCATGCCTTCTGCGCCCCTTATCATGTTTCTATCCCGTGTCCGTCTCTTCGCCTATTACATCTTTGGAGTTGCTTTGTCCGAAATTCTTACCGCAGGACTGATCGCGCAAACCACCGGCGTTCCGCCCGTTGCGCCCCGCCTGGAACACCAGGAGGTGCGTCACGGCGCAACGGTCAACGACAACTACTACTGGCTTCGTGAAAAATCGAACCCTGAAGTGATCAAGTATCTGCAGGCGGAGAACGCCTATACGGACGCGATGACCAAGGATCTAAAGCCATTCGAAAAGACGCTCTATAAGGAGATGCTCGGCCGCATCAAGCAGACCGATCTCGATGTCCCTGTGCGTGAAGGTTCTTATCTGTATTACTCGCGCACGGAAGAAGGTAAGCAATACCCTATCCGCTGCCGCCGAAAAGGCGGAATGGAGGCGCCCGAAGAGATTCTGCTCGATCTGAACGAACTCGCCAAAGGCCGCAAGTTCGTCGGGCTCGGGTCTTTTAAGGTAAGCGACGATGCAAATCTCCTCGCGTACGCCGTCGATTACACCGGTTTTCGACAATACACGCTGCAAGTGAAGGACCTCCGCACGGGCCGCACGCTGCCGGATACTGCCGAGCGCGTCACAAGCATTGAATGGGCGGCCGACAACAAAACCCTGTTCCTTACGACGGAAGATGCCATTACTAAGCGCCCCGATAAACTGTGGCGCCACGTCCTCGGCGCGCCTGCCTTCGAACCGCTGTATGACGAGAAGGACGAGCTCTACGACATCGGAGCTGAGAAAACGCGTGACAAGAAGTACCTCCTGCTCAGCATCGAGAGCAAAGACACGACGGAGTTTCATTACCTCCGTGCGGACCACCCCAGTGACGCGTTTACCGTCTTCTTGCCGCGCGAGAAGAAGCACCGCTACTATGTCGACCACCGTGAAGGACTCTTCTACATCCGTACCAACAAGCCCGGACGAAACTTCGCTGTCGTGACCGCGCCCGAAACCGATCCTGCCCCGAAGAATTGGACCGTGTTCATTCCGCAGCGCGACGACGTGCTCATCGAAGACATCGATCTCTTCAAGAATTTCGTGGTGTCGATCGAGCAATCCAAAGCTCTGAACCAGCTACGCATCTATAACTTCAAAACAGCGTCATGGGCGGCCATACGCTTCCCGGAGCCGGTCTATTCCGCTTCGCCCGGCGGCACGCGCGATTACGAATCAACTGCCTATCGCTACAACTATCAGAGCTTCGTAACTCCCCGCAGCGTCTATGACTATGACACGCAGGCGGGAACGTCAACGCTGCTCAAACGGCAAGAAGTGCTGGGTAGTTACGATCCGTCTCAATATGCGTCGGAGCGTCTCTGGGCCACGGCGCGCGACGGCGTCAAGGTTCCCGTCTCCATCATTTACAAGAAGGGCTTCCCGCGCAACGGCCGAGGCCCGCTGTTTCTGTACGCGTACGGCTCCTACGGCATTCCCACGGCTGTGACTTTCGATAGCTCGCGCCTCAGCCTGTTGGATCGCGGCATGGCCTATGCGATTGCTCACATTCGTGGCGGCAACGAAATGGGCGAAGGCTGGCGCGAAGACGGCATGCTGATGAAGAAAAAGAACACCTTCTACGACTTCATCGATAGCGCCGAATATCTGATTCACGAAAAATGGACGGCAAAAGATCGGCTGGTCATTGAGGGCGGCAGCGCCGGCGGCCTCTTGATGGGCGCGGTGGTGAATATGCGGCCAGATCTCTTTCACGCCGTTCACGCCGCCGTGCCGTTCGTCGATGTAATCAACACGATGATGGATGCCTCGCTTCCGCTTACGGTCGGCGAATACTTGGAATGGGGTGATCCTAGTGACAAGCAGGCGTTCGATTACATGAAGACCTACAGCCCCTACGACAACCTGGAGAAACGCGCCTACCCGGCCATGCTCGTGACCACCAGCCTTAACGACAGCCAAGTCATGTACTGGGAGCCCGCCAAGTATGTCGCCCGACTGCGAACACTGAAAACTGATGGAAACCCGCTGCTCCTCAAAATCAAGATGGATCCCGCGGGTCACGGCGGCGCATCCGGCCGCTACGATCGGTTAAAAGATCGCGCCTTCGAGTACGCGTGGTTTCTCAGCGAAGTGGGGATCAATCATTAAAACTCTGCTCTAGCATGGAAGATTGCCACTGCGTCAGCTCCTCCTCGTGCGCGGGCGATGCATCAAGCATCTGTTCTGCCTCAAACGGCAGCAACACGATTTCACCTTCGGAGAATGTGTGCGCGCCTTTATCACTCTTTCTGCTTTAGCCCTACTTTCGGTCGACGCTATTGGTCAGCAACTGCCGAATCAGTCCTCCACTTATCCGGGTTTCACTCCCCAAACTTCACAAACAGAGCAGGACTGGGAGCAGCGGTTTCGCAGCCTGCCCGACCCCACCCGCATTCCGCTCGTTATAAGGAATGGAGGTGGGACGCTCACATCGAACAATTCGACGTTCTCTTTCCCACTCCGAAAACACGCCTTCTCGAACTCGTCGGCCCCACTCCATTTCAGGCCAAGCTGGAAGAACCTCCGCTACCCGGCGACCCCTATACGAAGGACACCGGCACGCAACTCCCGGGATACAACATTTACTCAGCTGACGGCGACGTGACCGGTTCCTTAATTTATGTGAATTACGGCATGCCCGCCGATTATGAAGAGCTGGAGCGAAATGGAATCTCGGTGAAGGGCAGCATTGTCATCTCCCGTTACGGCGGCGGATGGCGCGGCTTGAAACCGAAGCTCGCTTATGAACACGGCGCAATCGGCTGCATCATCTATTCCGATCCCGCGGACGACGGCTATGTTCAGGGCGATGTGCTGCCCAAGGGACCCATGCGACCGGTCGATGGAATACAACGCGGCAGCGTTGCGGATTTGACGCTCTATTCCGGTGATCCGCTTACCCCGGGTATCGGCTCAGTTCCCGGCGCCAAGCGCCTGAAAATCTCTGAAGCACCGGTCCTCATGAAGATACCTGTGCTGCCCATCGGTTACGGAGACGCTCAGCCCCTGCTCGCGGCGCTCGACGGCCGCGTTGTCCCCGCAAGCTGGCGCGGCGGACTTCCCTTCACGTACCACTTTGGCCCGGGCCCAGCGAAAGTGCATTTGAAGCTCGCCTTCAACTGGGATCAAAAGCCCGTGCTCGATGTCATCGCGACCATGAAAGGCTCCCAAGAGCCCGACCTTTGGATCATTCGCGGCAACCACTACGACGGCTGGGTCAACGGCGCGAACGACCCCATCTCCGGGCAATCTGCTCTCCTCGAAGAAGCGCGCGCTTTTGGCGAGCTTGCAAAACAGGGCTGGCGGCCCAAGCGCACTTTGATATACGCGGCCTGGGATGGCGAAGAACCGGGGCTCATCGGTTCTACTGAATGGGCCGAAACACACGCCGAAGAATTAACCAGACACGCCGCACTCTACTTGAATACGGACGAGACCGGCCGAGGATTTTTCAGCGCCGGCGGCTCGCATTCCTTAGAGCAACTGGTAAACAGCGTTACCAAAGACATCACAGATCCGGAAACGAAGGAATCAGTTTGGAAGCGTCAGCAAGCAGCACTCTATTTACAGGGAGGCAGGCGTCCGGGTGCTGCAACGGCCGGCGTGAAAGACGTGCTCACTCGCACCACACTTCCCATCGAACCGATTGGAAGCGGCTCTGACTTCGGCCCCTTCCTCGATCACTTAGGCATCGCCTCGCTCAATTTCGGCTTCGGAGGGGAAGATCGAAGTGGCACTTACCATTCCGCTTATGACACGCCCTGGTTCGAAGATCACTTCGGTGATACGACTAAAGCCTACGGCCGAGCCTTGGCCCAGACAGCGGGCACGCTCGTCATGCGCTTTGCGGATGCCGACGTTCTACCTTACGGCTTCAACAATCTCGTGCCCACAGTGAAGAGCTACGACATGGAGCTGAAAGCGCTTGCGAAATCTCTGCGGGACGAAGCTGACAGGCGGAAAAAGAGCATCGACCTGGGGCTCTATGGCTTGACGAACGATCCGCAAAACTCAATGCACGCGCCCGGAATGTTGACCCCGCCTCCTGATATGGACTTCTCAGCGCTTGATCACTCCATCGCCGCGCTGGAGAAGGCAGCTACTAACTTCAGTAAAGCGGCAGCAAACTTCACCGCACTTTCGCCGGATAAACGAAAAGCACTGAATGCAGAGCTAGCGTTAGCCGAGCGCAAGCTTACCAACGAAGGAGGCCTGCCGCATCGTCCCTGGGTCAAGCACTTACTCTACGCTCCTGGAACACTTACAGGTTACGGCGCCAAAACCATTCCCGGCGTCCGCGAGGCTCTGGAGCAGGATCGCTACCCCGAAGCAATCGAGCAACTCGCCGTAGTCGCCAAAGCACTTAACGACGAAGCGGCTTACCTTGAGCAGATCACGACCGAGTTCGGTCCCCCCACCAAATAACCCGCAGTCCTTTGTACTTGCGAAACTGCTTATCGCTTGAAATAACCGGAAGATCGTCGCTGAGCGCGGTTGAGATAATTACACGGTCAAACGGATCTTTGTGATGCAGCGGCAGCTCGAATAGCCGATCAGCGTGCTGGCGACGAAGAGGATAAGAAGTAATCAAGGTTTAGCGCAGATGACGGCCAAGTCGTCTCTTGTTAACTCCAGCTTGCCCAGACGGCTTTTAATTGCTACTTCGACTTCGGACGCCACGCTGAGCAGCAAATCCACTTCTGGATCTTCCAGGATGCGCCGCACTCGAGCGGGCAGGGCGTCCAAACCACCTCGAGCACTCATCTCGATCACGACGTGTGTGTCGAGCAAAAACCGTCTTCCCATCAAACGTCGCCGGCAAGCCACGCCTCAAGGTCTTCTTGTGGACGCGCCCAGTCGGGATCAATGACGACCTTCTTATCGCCGAGAACACCGAATACTCGCTTACGCGGTGGTCCCTCGACTTTGCGCACGATCTCGACTACCGGGATGCCGCGCTTCGTGATGGTGACAGGTTCACCGGCCTCGGCCTGCTTAATGAGCTCAGGTAGCCTGTTCTTGGCTTGGGCGACGGTGTAAGTCATGCGTTTATTGTAGCCATTAAGATAGCTATCTTGCAATTCTGCCAATCACCGTGTTGCAGTTCACTACCCCATCCCCGCATACTACCTGTTTCAATTTTCTCGAGCTTCTATATAACGGGTTTCACAATGCAGATACGAACATCCTCTTGCAGCCACGCTTTCGATTTATCCAAGCCTTCTTTAATCCGGCCGAGATGCTCGTGCAGATGCCTTTCGCTCTCCCACTCTTCAAAGGTGAAGAAGCTTCCTGTGTACTTATCTTCAAGAAGCTGATACGAAATGCAACCGGCTTCCTTACGGGCGGGCGCCACAAGGCTTCCAAACACTTTTCGAACATCGGCTTCGTGGCCGCTCTTGGCGCGAGTAGTCGCTACAACACTAATCTTTTCATCGGGCTCTTTGCTAAGAACGCTCATAAGTCTGGCGCAAGATCAATCAGCTGCTAACCAACGAATTCGACGATGTCAGCGTTGAACTGGTCCTTTGCCGTGATGTTTAAGCCGTGAGGCTCGCCGGTATACATCTTCAGCTTGGCGCCTGGAACCATTGCGACGGATCGATTGACGTGCTCTCCGGCGGGGTCATTACATCACCGCCGCCGTGGATAAACAGCGTCGGCACCTTGATCTTCGGAAGGTCCTGTCGATAGTCGGAGGCGCTGAAAGTCGTCACGCATTCAGTCGTGGCCCGGCAGCTCGCCTGAAGCGCCCAACTCATGTTCCAATCCAGGAAAACCTGGCTCACTGGGTCGATCACTGGGTTTGGAGCTCCCACCGCGTAATAGGTCTTGAAG
>CAXUCT010000064.1:12059-14563 GCA_964249415.1 uncultured Bryobacteraceae bacterium
CGCTGAATCATGTTGTCGAAGATGGCCTTATCTTTGCCTTGGGGATTGTCGGCCGTTTTTTGCAGATAAGGAGTCACGTCGCTCACGAACACCACCTTGCCCACGCGAGCTCCGTTGTGTCGGCTCATGTAGCGGGCGAGCTCGCAACCACCCATTGAAAAGCCGGCCAAAGTGACGTCCTGGAGATCGAGTTGGTCGAGAACCGCCTTCAGGTCGTCTGCCAGAGTGTCCGAGTCGTAGCCTGTCCCAAGGCTTCGACGATTGGCCGAAGCCTCGTCGATCATAAGCGATCACGCGCATATGCTTCGGGAGGTCAGCCAGCTGCGGCTCCCAAGACTCCTTACACAAAGGCCAGCCGTGTATGAGAGCCACCGGCTTTCCCTTGCCGTAGTCAACGAAACTGAGTTCCACCGGATATCCGGCACTGTCAATGCCTGCATGGATGCGAGTCAAAGTTTCCCTTCTCGCCCCCGGCTGAGCCGCTCCTGCTCCGTTCTTACCTGTGGCCTTTTCCTGCCTCGCTTGCGCTTGTATCCCCTGCGCCCCCGCCGCTGCCATCAGAACTGCCGGTCCGGCTCCGGCAAACTTGCCCCGGCTTAGTCCGGATGTCTTACTCTGTGCATCGTTCATTTTCATGTCCTTTTCTTCTTTGGAACTGAATCGCGGGCCAACTTCCTCTGGAAAGTCACACACGGTGGTGAACAGATAAATGCCGATTAGATACATCATGTTCATTAGTCCTTCCCGCCCGAAGGCTCGCTCCGCCTCTTGATATAGCCTGGCATCCACGCGATACTCGCTACAAAGCTGCCCGATACAAGTGATTCGATTTACGTCCGGGCTGAGGAGAAATGGGTTGAAAGGGCCAACCAACCTACCATCCGCCGTCTTGCCAATAAAACCGGCTTGAGTCGCCCACGGAATAAGCGTCTCGTCTATCTGCTTTTAGAGTTTCTGTTGAGCGGGTGTAATTTTGTCTGGATTCAGAAGCGGCAAACGGCCGCCCAGCCCGTCTTATACTAACTGACAGATCAGTCAGTTGTCAAATTAATCGGCGCTGACTCGATGATTCAACTGGGAAGGTGGCTTTCTGAATAGTAAACTTCTTGCAAACAGAAACACGTTTCTGAGCCGCGCGCGTCAGCAAGCGGTTTCGATCTTTTCAGCATGCGCTAAGGGGTACAACTCCATAAGCCGGCTTTTGTTTTCGTCTACAAATTAAGCATCCGCTGGGAGAAGTAACAGCAACAATGAAAACGCGCGCCCAGAGCCACCCTCCTCCGCACGCCGGAGAACCTCGACAGAAGGACACCCCAACCGTTCGGGATCGAGAGGCGACAATCCAGGCCATTCTCGAAGCAGCGGAGGTCGTATTCGCGCGACATGGCCTGCGCGGCGCCCGGACCGATGACATCGCCGCAACTGCAGGAGTAGTGAGAGGGCTGATCTTCTATTACTTCGAAACGAAAGAAAACCTATACACGGCGGTTCTGGAGCGAGCGTATAAACCGCTCTCCTCTCTTTTTCACAAAACCCTGACTTCAACGGAATCTCCCAAGGAGTTACTGGAAGAGTTAGTCAGAGGAGTGCTGCAACTGATGAACGAACGGCCGCTCGCCCCATCGATTGTCATCTTGGAAGCTCTCGAGGGTCAGGGTGAACGCTATCGGAACTTATGCGTTCCATCGTTCTATGAAACGGCCGAGAAGGTGCTGGTGAAAGGGATGAAGAAAGGGTGCTTCCGGAAATTGGATGCGAAACACGCCGCCATCAACATCATGGGACTTTGTGCTTACTACTTCAGCGCTTTGCATAATTATACGGATCCCAGCACTGGCATGAACCCTTTCAGCAAAAAAGAGCTGACGAGACACACCAAAGAAGTGTTGGCTTTCGTGGAGGCCCGGACAACTCCAGAACTCAGCTAGCCTGTCAACAGGGAAAGGTCATGGCCGCGACAATGAAGAACTTGAGCCACTCTGCGAAGCTAGCCCCAGACGGTGAACGATGGCAAGCGTCGAAGCAGCCGAGCCACAGGTGAGTCACCACACGATCGAGATCAACGGGTTTCGGCAGCACTACGTGGTAGCCGGGTCCGGAGAAGCGTTGATGTTGCTGCATGGCTTTCCAGAAACTTGGTACGCCTGGCGAAAGCCATTCCTTCCTTATCCGCGCGTTATACCGTCATTGCCCCCGACCTGCGCGGATGCGGTGATTCGGACAGGCCAAGCGGAGGTTACGACAAACGCACGGTCGCCGTGGACATCCGTCAGCCTGTGCAGCACCTCGGTCTGGAGCAGATCAACCTGGTCGGCCACGATGTCGGGATGATGGTCGCCTATGCTTACGCTGCCGCGTATCCAGCCGAGGTCCGTCGGCTGGTACTGATGGAGGCCGCGCTGCCCGGGCTAGGACTGGAACAGATGTACGACGCCACCAGATACCCGCGCATGTACCACTTAGGATTGTTCAAAGCGCCGAACGGCCTGGCCGAAGCACTGATC
>CAXUCT010000065.1:0-14485 GCA_964249415.1 uncultured Bryobacteraceae bacterium
CTCCTGGTCAGCCGGACCGAGCGGCTGCGCTTCCGCCTCAACGCCACCCCCATCTCCTCCGCAATGGAATGAAATGAACTTTTAAAGATCGCGAGTTCGATCGGGTCCGGCTGCACTTCCGTCACCACGTCACCTCGATCACAATGTTCCCGTACTCGTCGACCGACGCCTCACATTGCGGTGGAAGAAAAGTAGTCGAGCTATATTCCACGATCATTGCGGGGCCACAAAAGCGGTCACCGGGATACAGTTGTTCGCGATTGAAGATGGTGTTGGTCCGCCACTCGCCAGCGAAGAACACGGGCTGCGTTGCGATGATTGCCTGCTGGCCGTTACCCTCTCGGACTTCGTGCCGCTCCAATGGGATCTGCGCGGTGGAGGCAATTAGACGAACACGCGCGTTCACCACTTCAACAGGTCTCGCCGGATCGGCATAGCCGTACCGTTTCTCATGCAAGCGGTGAAACTGAGGGACGAAGTCCTGTGACCACGCGACCGGCAGCTCATACCCTTGCCCCGCGTAACGAACGTCAACCGTGCGAACTGCCACAGACTGTAGATCTTCCGCCTCCATCTCCCGGCGGCCGAGTTCTTCGAGGGCACTGAAATGTTCACCCAGCGAGTTGTCATCCTCTCGCAGCATCACCGTGCGCGAGTAATCTCTCACGGCATCGGACACCAGAATTCCATAAGCCGACAGCGCGCCTGGCATGTGGGGCACCAACACTTTCGATATCTGAAGCGCACGCGCCAAGGCGCAGGCATGCAGCGGCCCCGCGCCGCCAAAGCTCACCAAGGCAAAATCACGTGGATCGTGCCCTTGTTCTACTGAGATACGCCGCAACGCCTTCTCCATGAGCAAATCAGCTACCCTGACAATTCCGTCCGCGAATTGTTCAACGCTGCCGATAGACCCCTTCGCCTGCTCAAAGTAGTGCCGTGCGCGCTCGTCTTCCAGCTTCATTGCGCCGCCCAAAAACCAGTCGGCATGCAGCCGTCCCAACAGTAAATCTGCATCGCTGACGGTCGGCCTTTCACCCCGCCCGTAACAGATCGGTCCCGGCTCCGCGCCCGCCGATTCCGGGCCCACCTGTAAAGCGCCGCCGCGGTCGAAACTCGCCAGCGATCCTCCACCCGCGCCAACCGTATGAATGTCGAGCATCGGAACTGCCACTGGCATCCCGAGTATCTGGAAATCTCCAGTCGTCCGCAGCCCGGCATCGGCATCGGCCAGCGCTACATCGGTTGAGGTGCCGCCCATGTCGAACGTTAAGATTTTCGAAAACCCCGCGGCGCGCGCTACCGCAAGCGCGCCCACTAATCCTCCCGCGGGTCCCGAGAGGATCGTGCGCACCGGTTCCCGCGCTGCCATGGGCGCCGGGACGATGCCTCCCGAAGACTGCATCACCTGCAGGTGCGATCCTTCGGATCTCAACCCGTTATGCAGCCGGTTCAAATAGCTCTCCATCTTCGGCGCCAGATATGCGTTGACCAGAACCGTGGACCCGCGCTCATACTCGCGAAACTCCGGCAGAATCTCATGCGAAGCAGAAACCGGAACGCCCAGTTCCCGCAACGCCGAGACGACCGCCTGTTCGTTGGCCGGATTCGCAAACGCAAACAGCAGCGAAACAGCGATAGACTCAGCTCCCGCAGCGCGAACCGCCTTTTTCAGTTGCGTCAGTTCCTGCGCGTCAACGGCGCGCAGCACCGAACCATCCGCAGCCGTGCGTTCGCTCACTCCGAAGCGCAGCTCTTCCGGCGCAAGCGGCGGGTCCTTGCTAAAAAACAGATCGTACAGCTTCGGACGAGCTTGCCGCCCAATCGCGATGGTGTCTTCAAAACCAGCGGTGGTGACGAACGCCACGCGCGCGCCCTTTCGCTCCAGCAAAGCGTTTGTCCCTACGGTTGTTCCATGGCGAACTTCGGCAGGCTTGCCGCGCGCGATCTCCGAAACCGCTTTCAAAACCGCATCGCCCGGATCGGCCGGCGTAGACAGCGCCTTCAGAACTGCGAGCCGGCCCTCGAAGGCATAAACGCAATCTGTGAACGTCCCGCCCGTATCAATCGCAATTCGCATTGGAAGCGCGCCACGCCTATCCTATTCTCTATGGCGCGCTTGCCGTGAGCACATCGGCTCCATTTCGTTGGCGTTATACAACGAAGGCTCAGCGCCAGACGCTGCTGGCGGCTGGGCTGGGCTGGATGCTCGACGCCTTCGACGTGATGCTGTATTCCATCGTGCTCGCGACGCTCATGCGCGAGTTCGCGATGACGAAAGCCCCCGCCGGGCTGCTCAATACCTTAACGCTGGTCGCATCCGCAATTGGCAGCTTCGCGTTCGGCATTCTTGCCGATCGGTTCGGTCGCCGCCGCATGCTCAGCCTCAGCATCGTCACCTATTCGATCTTTACTTTCGCGTGCGGCTTCTCGACAACAGTAACAGCGCTCGCAACATTCCGCTTTCTTCTAGGCCTTGGCATGGGGGGCGAATGGAACTCCGGCGCCACGCTGGTGGCGGAAACTTGGCCCGCGGTTTGGCGCGGTCGCGCGCTCGGCATTGTGCAGAGCAGTTGGGCCATCGGCTACGCGCTGGCCGCGATTGTTGCGAATCTCGTTCTGGCGCGCGCAAACTGGCGTTGGGTCTTCTTCGTCGGCGTGCTTCCGGCCCTGCTCACGTTATGGATCCAGCACGATGTTCCCGAGCCGGCAATCTGGGAGCAGCATGTGCGACTAGCACCGGCGTCGCGGGCGGAAATGCGCGCGCTCTGGCGATCTGCCACGCCGCGTTTGCTGGCCTTATTCAGCATGAACACCTTCGGTATGTTCGCCTGGTGGGGTCTCTTCACGTGGATTCCCGCGTATCTGGCCCTCCCGGTCTCAAAGGGCGGCCGTGATTTCAGTCAGTTCGGCTTTACCGCCTTTCTCACGATTCTGAATCTCTGCGGAATGCTGCCAGGCTATCTTCTCTTCGGTATCTTTGCCGACAAGTTCGGCCGTAGGCGAACGATCATCATCTATCTGGCGCTTGCCGCCGTCTGCGTTCCCGCGTTTGCCGTTGCGCGCCGGCCGGCGCTTATCTTGCTCACCGCATCGGTCACAGCCTTCTTCGGAACGGGCTTCTTCACCGGCTCCGGCATTCTCGGAAGTGAGCTTTTTCCGACGCCCATCCGCGCTACCGCCCTGGGACTTTCTTATAACGCAGCCCGCGGGTTCAGCTCACTTGCGCCATTTGTGATCGGCGCCATCGGCGAGGCGCACGGCCTCTCGTGGGGATTTTCAGCCTGTGCGGTTGCTTTCGCGGCCGCCGCTCTCAGTGCTCTGTGGATTCCAGAGACTCGCGGCACTGAATTGGCTTGAGCCGGTGGATTCTTTGCGTATAAACTAATCACTTATGACTCGCCGGACTCTGGTCGGCTCGCTCGCCTTAGCCGCGACGTTCAAGCCGCAATCATCCGCAGCCCTGGAGCCCCATCCGCAGCCGCCCACGGAGTGGAAGCCGAAGCTTGGCGTGCTCGGCCCTTACACGTCCGCTAATGTGGAATTCGCCAAGGCGCAGGGATTTACCAACATGATCCTGGGCGCGGACCGCGGTTCCACCCTGGACGCGACCACGATCACGGACGTGCGGATCGAAGAGGTCAAGGCGACGATCGCGCAGCATGGCATGCACGTTTCGGCGCTGCAGATCGGCGGAGACCACATTGCCGCAGATCCTGAAAGACGCGCCCGCTCCAACTCCTACTTCGCGAAATCCATTGAACTCGCAGGCAAGTTAGGTGTTCCCTATATAGGCACGCAATCCGGCAAAGATGCTTCGAAGCCGTTCCCACAGCAAGTGGACGAGATCGTGCGCGTTTACAACGAAAAATACTTCGCCGCTTGCGAGCGCGACCACGTGCGCATTTTGTGGGAGCCGTATCCGGAAGCTGCCAACATTGCGACCAGTCCCGTGAGCTTTGACGCATTATTCAAAGCCTTCCACGACTCGCCCTACGTCGGTTTGCAGTACGATCCCTCGCACCTGGTGCGGCAGTTTATGGATCCCATTCAGACGGCTCGTGACTTCGCCGGCAAGATTTACGATGTCCATCTCAAAGACACGGAGATCATGTGGCCGATTCTGCGCGCCGGCGGCATTGCCCCCGTGAACGGCGCACGCTGGTGGCGTTATCGTATTCCTGGCATGGGCTCCATCAACTGGCGAGAGTTTTTCACCGTATTGCAAGATGCCGGTTATTCCGGCGGCATGAGTATTGAGCAGGAAGACCCGCTCTACGGCGCCGACAACAATCCGGGTCCCGATTTTAGCGACGATTTTAAAATGGGGTGCATCATGGCCAAACGCTACCTCGCACAATACGTACCCTAGTTATTCCGCGGCGCCGCTTGCAGCAAGCGTTTCCCAGCCGCGACTGTCAGGGAGCGGAATACATTGGTCAGGTGATACACATAGTTAAGGCATGGCACAGGATCAGGCGACTGCGAAGACATACGACGTCATAATTGTTGGCTCCGGTGCAGGCGGTGGCGTGGCAGCTCACGTACTTGCCAATGCTGGCGCCAAGATCTGCATGCTTGAAGCGGGCGACTGGTATGACTGCACCAAGCAATCGAAAATGTTCGGTTGGCCCTATGAGGTTCCGCACCGCGGCGCTGGTACTCACGAAAAGGCTTGGGGTTATTTCGATGCCACGACTGTAGGCGGCTGGACGGTTCCCGGCGAGCCCTACACCAATGCGTCCGGCTCGGATTGGATCTGGTGGCGGGCGCGCATGCTCGGTGGCCGGACCAATCATTACGGACGCATTTCGCTCCGCATGGGCCCCTACGATTTCAAGCCCTACAGCCGTGACGGGAAAGGCTCCGACTGGCCCATCACCTACGACGATCTCGCTCCTTACTACGACAAGGCGGAGCAACTGATTGGAGTCTTCGGAACCAAAGAAGGACTGGAGAATACGCCCGATGGCCAGTTCCTTCCCGCCCCGGCGCCGCGCAGCTATGAAAAGCTGATTAAGGCTTCTTGTGACAGGCTGGCCATCCCGTGTATCCCCTCTCGTTTGGCCATTCTCACGCGCCCTCACAATGGACGTGCAGCCTGTCACTACTGCGCCCAATGCGGGCGGTCTTGCGGCGTGAATGCCAATTTCAATTCTCCGGGCGTGCACATCTTTCCGGCCCTGAAGACCGGCAATTTGGAAGTTCGCACGGGCGCGATGGTGCGCGAAGTTCTCGTTGGCTCCGACGGATTGGCCAGCGGCGTATCCTACGTAGACAAAAAGACGCGCAACGAAGTGCAAGTACGGGCGAAGATTGTCGTGCTCGCCGCCAGTTGCTGCGAAACCGCGCGCATCATGCTCAACTCGAAGAGCAGCCAATTTCCGAACGGCATTGCCAACTCCTCGGGGCTAGTGGGCCGCTACATCATGGATACCGTGGGATCCGATGTGAATGGATTTCTGCCGATCATGCAAGACCTTCCGCCACGCAACGAAGATGGCGTCGGAGGCATGCATATGTACATGCCATGGTGGAAGTACAAGCAGCAAAAGGCGGGCAAAATGCCCTTCGCGCGTGGTTACCATATCGAGATCGGCGGCGGCCGTCAGCAGCCTGGGGTCGGCGCCTTGGGCGGATATGCCGAACGTTGGCTGGGCGGCGGTTACGGCGTCGAAATGAAGCGCAACCTCCGAAAACTCTATGGCTGCGAGGTATATTTTGCGGGCCGTGGCGAGATGATCCCGAACGACGATAGTTACTGCGAGATAGACAAAAACGTCGTCGATCAATGGGGTATCCCGGTGCTGCGCTTCAACTTCAAATGGAGCCAGGACGAAATCCTGCAAGCCAAGCACATGCAGGAAACGTTCAAAGAGATCATTGAGAATATGGGAGGCGTAGTTACGCACAGCTCCGATGCCGCTCACAATTGGGGCATCGCGCGCGGTGGGGAGATCATTCACGAAGTCGGCGCGGTGAAGATGGGTGACACTCCCAAGAACTCCGTGCTGAACCAATACTGTCAGGCTTGGGATGTCAAGAACCTATTTGTAACCGATGCCGCGCCCTTTGTCAGCAACGCCGATAAGAACCCGACGCTCACCATTTCAGCCCTCGGCTGGCGAACTTCGGAATACATCGCCGATCAAGTCAAGAAATTGAATGTGAAGGTCTAGCGGAACAACAACCCATGGCAGACAAGAATCCATCAGAAACAAACGTAAGCCGCCGCGATCTCTTCCATATTATGGGCGCCGCTCCCGCTGTGGCGGCATTGGCCGGTAGCGCTGCCGCAGGGGAAGGGCACGACCATCATGCGCATGCAGCCGGAGGGGTGCCCGCCACCAGCGGCCCGTATCAGCGGCAGACGTTTGACGATCGCCAGTGGCGTACGGTTCGCGTGCTATGCGATCTGATTATTCCTGCCGACGAGCGGAGCGGCAGCGCCACCCAGGCAGGTGTGCCGGAGTTTCTGGACGACTGGATCGCGTTCCGGACGGGGCAGGACGGTAACCAGGATTTTCGCGCTGAAATCTTTGGTGGATTGATGTGGCTGGATCGAGAATCGAATCGTCTTTTTGAGAAAGAGTTTGCGGCCGCCTCATCCGATCAGCAGAAGCAAATCCTGGATCGTATTGCTTACCCCAAGAAGGTCGCGAAAGAAGACCACCCCTGGGCGACGTTCTTCAATCAATTTCGTAGTCTTACCGTCGGCGGTTTCTTTTCGAGCAAGATGGGAGTCGGCGACCTCCCGTATCTTGGAAACACCGTTGTTGTTGACTGGAAGGGCTGCGATCCCCAAGTCTGGACCATTCTTGAAGAGCGCATGAAGAATGGCTATCAAGGCATCATCGAATCGAAGCCCTGGAGCACTGCATCTTAGTCTTGCGTCGGCGCACGCTCAACGTGTTATGCGCGGCCGCGTTTTCCACCGCGCTCGCCTGTTTGACCGCGCGCCCCCCTGATACATCGGACCTTCCCATCCAGCTCTGGTATTACCACCACACCTACTTATCCACTGACAACGCGCTTCAGTCGAGCAAAGCGTTAGTCGACAAAGCCGTTAAGGCAGGGTACACGGGAATGACTCTTTGGGATTCCAATGTGAATACGCTCGGCGACAATTTTGCCTCTTACGAGACCGAAGGCCGCATTGGTGAACTGCTGCGGTATGCGGCCAAGAAGCACTTAAAGACGATGATCGGTCCCGGCTTATTCGGTTACTCGAATGAAGTGCTGCAAGCGAATCCGAACTGGGCTGAAGCGCAGCGCGTCGTGGGCAGCGAGTTTCAGGTAGACGGCTCAGGTAAACAACTCGTTTTGAAGAGTAGTTTTCCGGGCTTGGCTAACGGAGGTTTCGAAGCGGGCAAGACGGCTTGGTTCGACACGGACGATTCCGGGATCGGAGTGAACACCGTCGCGCATTCCGGCAAGAACTCTGCGGTCATAGTGGATGCCCCAAAGAATGCTCGCCTTCGCCAGAAGTTTCCATTAAAGCCATGGCGCCAATATCATCTGCGACTCTTTTACAAGTCTTCGAACTTCAAAGGCCAGGCCATGATTGAAGTACTGGACGCGTCGAACTTTGATAAAGGGCACGTGAATGCGTACTTTGATGCCAGCGGTTCGCATGATTGGACCGAAGCCGATTACTCCTTCAATAGTGAGGACAGCACAGAGGGCTATTTATACCTCGGAGTGTGGGGCGGAAGTTCTGGCATTCTCTGGTTCGACGACATACAGATTGAGGAGACGGCACTTGTGTACCTGGTGCGCCGATCCGGTGCGCCGTTCAAGATTTACGATGGACGCGATTCCTCGAAAGTGTATCGGGAGGGCGTCGACTACAACTACGCTTTCGATCCCCACGTCGAGACAACGCGCACTCCGTTCAACGACTCCTTCCACCCGCCCGCGCCCATTACGCTTCCCAAGGGAACGCGTCTGACGCCAGGTCAAAGCGTGGCCGTCGATTTTTACGCAGCATTCCCCATTCCAGGCGCGCTCGGTATCTCCATGTGCATGAGTGAGCCGGTGGTCTATAAGTGGGCTGCGCAGAATGCGCGAACGATAAAAAAACTACTCCCTTCGGGCGGCGCCATCTTGCTGGGTTATGACGAGATCCGGCAGATGAACTCTTGCGCCAAGTGCCGCGCGAAAAATATGACCGCCGGACAACTTCTCGCCTGGAGCGTGGGACAGACCTTACAGGTCTATCAGCCTTTGATGCCGGAAACGCCGCTCTACATATGGAACGATATGTTCGATCCCTATCACAATGCGCGGGATCACTACTACTACGTAGAAGGCGACATTGCGGGATCTTGGAAAGGCCTTCCGGCAAATGTGATGATCATGAACTGGAACCTGGGTCAGTTAAAAGACTCACTCACCTGGTTTTCAGGGCGCGATAGCCGCCAGGCGATCCCGCATCGCCAGATTATCGCGGGATACTATGATTCGCACGATGGCGCCAAGGCCGCGCGGGAGGAACTGTCAAGTGCAACTGGCATTCCCGGAATCCAAGGGCTCATGTATACCTCTTGGGCGGACGACTATTCGCAACTGGAAAGTTTCGCCTCCTCAGCACGGGCACACTGGCATGAGTATACGGCCAGCGTGCCTCGCGCCGGGCTCAATTACCGGAACTGAGAGCTTTTCGACCGACTACAGCTTCCCGGCGGATGAGCAGGCCGGATGCCCGCAGTTGCACTGAATTTCTGGTGTCTTGCCCGTCCCTTCGCAATACGTACTGCAGTAGTCGCTTCCTTCTTTGGCCTGGCACTTACATGCGGGATGAGCGCATTTCTTGTTCTCCGACATGATTTCCTCCCATCTATGGACTTGTTCTTTCAATCAAAACGATCACATTTCCTGAAGGGGACTGCGCTCTCTCTCATCTACGTACGTGAGGAAGGATTTCAGCGGAATGCTCGGTTTAGAGGATTTGGAAATAGGTTTGATGTTTTGGGCAGGAGCGGATGCCCGAAAGACTTTGGCTGATGTGACACAATTCGGCCTGCGCGCCGGGCAACTGGGATTTCCGGGTTCGCTTTCGATCGAAGGCGCCGCCGACAGTTGGGATGAAGCCCTCACGGCGGAGCATTTTGTTGCAGTCACCGCAGTCTGCGGCTACAACGGTGAAGACTACTCCGATATTACGGCTGTGCGACGCACCGTCGGCTTGATTCCACCGGACACACGGGCCGAGCGGGTTGCCAGGACCAAGGCCGTTTCCGACGTTGCATCTAAGCTTGGGATCGACAGCATCGCCTGTCACATCGGTTTTATTCCGGAAGCGCCCGGCGATCCCGTTTACTCCAAGATCTGCGATACTGCTCGAGAGATTTGCGACCGCTGCGCTAGCAATGGCCAGTCCTTTACGCTCGAAACGGGGCAGGAGCCTGCCCGAGTTCTCCTGAGGTTTGTTGGAGATGTCGATCGTCCGAATCTCAAGATTAACTTCGACCCGGCAAACATGATTCTTTATGGCACCGGCGAACCCATCGAGGCTCTGGATCTGCTCGGCAAGTACGTAGTATCAGTTCATTGCAAAGACGCAGATTGGCCGGCAATGGATCAGCCAGCTAGCTTAGGCGTGGAGCGCCCACTAGGCGAAGGAAGTGTGGACTTCCCCGGATTTCTTTCAAAACTGAAGGAGATCGGATATCGCGGGGTATTGTGCATTGAACGCGAAGAAGAGGACGGCGATCGCCGTGTACGCGATATACGCCGCGCTATTGAATTCTTGGAGCGGCTTAAGAATCCGATCGCCGCGACCGCGTGAAAGATCCCATGGACCACCCGGCGTTGTGACCCCCTCTGTCCCAAGCGCCGGCACAGCTTAGCGGCTGTGATAACCCTCCCAGGCGTGCTTCAACTCTTCAGCAAGTTCTTCGACAGGCG
Organism: uncultured Bryobacteraceae bacterium; assembly: GCA_964249415.1. Taxonomy (GTDB): domain Bacteria; phylum Acidobacteriota; class Terriglobia; order Bryobacterales; family Bryobacteraceae; genus Bog-105. Next base: position 9,910 of record CAXUCT010000065.1, read on the forward strand.
GTTCCGCTCTGCGGGCACGAGCCGCCCGGTCACTCACAATCATGTATGCCGAAATTCCTAAAAGCAATGTTCCCAAAATAGATGCAACGCGCTGTAAATGGCTCACTTGGCTAATCCTCCGAAGAGCGTTTCTGACCCTGACGGTTAGATGATAGCGCGGGCGTTGTATGTAGCTCCCTGGCATGCAAGCCGCGCTGTGCCCGCCATTACAGGCCGACACCCTTTGTTCAAAAGCTTGCCCCTAGACGGAGGTGGCAAGGACAATCTGAGCCTCGCGATCTACTAGCGTCGCCATAACTTCCTTATTCCCTGATTTCAGTACGCCGATAAGGTCCTCATATTAGCCAATGAAGCTGTGAGGGTTGTATATGTCACGTAGTCAGTCAGATGATCCGGCCCCGAACATCGCTGCGAATCCTGAAACCTCGGATGGCGTTCAGCTCAGCCATTTTTTCCGGCTCTCACCGGACCTGCTAGCTCTGGTGTCAGTCGAGCCTTGCCGATGGACGCGTGTAAACCCGGCGTTCAAAACCATTCTCGGCTGGTCAGAACACGATCTCATCGGGCGCCCTCTGGCCGAGATCGTGCATGCTTCTGATGTGGAAAGGGTTGAAGCCGCCCAATGTCGCTTTCAAGAAGGCAAAGCGCCGAATCTTGAAACCCGCTTGAACTGCCAGGGCGGGGGATGCCGCTGGATCGCCTGGCACACTGCGCTGGACAGGGACCATGACTCGGTCCTGTTCATCGGGCGTGACGTTACACACAGCAAGCGAGCCATGAAGAATCTGCGTCATATAGGGCTCCGCATACAACGTGAAAACGAGAGTCTGGAACAGTTCGTGCGGACCGCCGCCCACGATCTGCAGGAGCCCCTGCGCACGATGAGCATGTATTCCGATCTCCTGCTCCGGCGCTATGGGAAACAGATGCCGGAAAGCTCCGCGGAACTGCTTCTCCAAGTCTTTGGAGCGGCCAACAGGATGCAGCTTCTCTTGCAGGATCTGCTCGCTTACGCACGCGCTTCGCAACAACCAGACTGTCCCGGCGCTCCATTTAAAGATATCTCGCTCGAGCAGATATTCGATGAGGTAGTGGAAAGCCTTCAATCTTCCATCGAAAGGAGTTCGGCTATCATCACGCGCGATGCCTTACCTGAGGTTCACGGCGATGAGACGCAGCTCGCGGAACTGCTGCAAAACCTGCTCAGTAACAGCCTGAAGTACCGGTGCCCCGATGTGGCCTTGACGATCCACTTCGGTGCGGAGCGCATGTGCGGCGAGTGGCAGTTCCAAATGACAGACAATGGCTGCGGCTTCGATCCCAAACATGCAGAAGGGATCTTCTCCGACTTCAAACGCCTGCACGGGCGCGAAATCCCCGGCACAGGATTGGGGCTGCCCATTTGCCGCCGCATTGTGCAGCGGCACGGCGGCCGGATTTGGGCTGAGGGCCAGCCGCATGCAGGCGCCACCTTCTGGTTTACGCTGCCGACTCACTCTCCTGCATTTGCCGGCACACTCGCTTCTTCGCCGGCCCAGCTACTTTAAACCGCGCATTGAACCTGCTGCCCACCGGCTGCTCTCGATTCTTTGATCATCAATGCGATCTTTACGGCGAGTGCGGAGGCTTTTGCCGGACAGCGTGCTGGTGGAGTTCCAGTCCGGCAGCAATCGACAAAGTACTTCACCTCATCCTCATACGGATCTCTCTCATTTGTATCCGGGCTCGCGACGATCACCTTGCGGCGTTGGCCTGTTTGGTCGCTGAGCGTCAATCCGCCGCTCAGGGAAGCGCCCGGTGTCCAATCGAGTTCGGCACGTTCGGCGCGTATCTGGAAGCTCATCGAGAGTCGAGTCTCCGCCGCGAACCAGCCGCCCTGAATCCGCACCTCCGGTCCACCGGGATAGATCAGAGTAGCCATCGCAGTATCGGGGCCGCCAATGCTCTTCGCGGCCACCCTGTCCGGCAGACCGAACAGCGAAAGCGCCTGATCAATATCGTGGGACAGCAGGTCGAGGATGGCCCCGCCACTACGCGCTTCATCATGCAACCATCGGCTCCAGTTCGGCGCGCCACAACGCCGTACAAAAGCCGCTGTACGCACGCGGCCGTATTCGTCCCCATTCACGAAGTCACGCAGATGAGTATATTCAGGCCAGAAGCGAAGCACTTGGCCGATCATCAGAGTGTGCGCGTGCTTCTCAGCAGCGGCGAGCATGCGATCGCACTCCTCAATCGAGAGGGCCATCGGCTTTTCGCAAAGCACGTGCTTACCCGCAGCCAAAGCACCGATCGCCACTGCTGCGTGCAGATCGCTCGGCAAGCAAACGTCCACCGCATCCAGTTCTGGATCTTCCACCAGCGCTTGCCAGTCTTGATATTTTCGAACCTTCGAAAAATCAAGCGACGAGAAATCCTGGTGCCCTGCGCGGCCAGGTAGATTTCCAGCCACTTTCGTCAAGTCGCCGGAACGAGTCAGCGGATCATCAGAGCAGACCGCCGCGACTTCGACGCCGGCAATCTTTAAATACGCACCCAGGTGCTTTACGCCCATAAACCCCAACCCCGCCAAGCCAATTTTCACGAGAGTATTGTACTTGCCATTCGTTGCGGAGCCACCCCTGTCGATTGCTCAATCGTTCCGAAGAAAGAAGCACTCCCGCCTAGTTGCCAGGCTCTGGGCCGCGCGTAAGCGCCGAGATCCTCGGGATAAGCGTGACGATCGCGAACCCAACGGCCGACCCACATATGTCCACGAGTACATCCTTCCACTCCATGACATTGTGATATGTGATCCATTCCAGCATTTCGATCGCAACAGCAAAGCAACAGATTCCGGCCCAGCGCAGAAACCTGGATCCGGGGCTCGGTAAGTTCCAGCAAAGCAAGATCGCTGTGACAACGAAGATCAGGAAATGGCCGGGACTGTGAAGTACTCCGGTGGTGCCGGCTCGGTACTTGTATTTCAGCGGCATCATGGAAATGAGCGTGACAAACACCAGCCACAACGGACCGATAAAACGCTTCAAGATTGAACCATCCGAGTAGTCAGCTTTCGCGAACGGTCCTTCTTCTGCACTCTTTTATTCTGACAAAGCCGTGCCAGCCACTCGGTTACCGGCGACGAACGCCCCGCTGCGCAACGTCAAATGGAAGGCCCAATGCTACTCGTCATGTAACGCGCGCATTGGATCAATCAGGGAAGCCCGACGCGCAGGTACATAAGAGGCCAGCATCGTAACGAGTAGCAGAGGTATCGAAACCGTAGCGAACAACAGCGGGCCGGCAGCGTTCGAGGGCATCACCATCGTGGATTCAATCAGCCGGCACGCGAAGACACTGGCGACGGTCCCGATAACCACCCCGGCCAGCCCCAATCGAAAACCCTGCTTAATCATCATGCTCAGCACGCTGGGCCGATCCGCGCCAACTGCCATGCGAATACCGATTTCCCGCGCGCGCCGGCTCACCGCGTACGCCAGCAACCCGTAAAGCCCCACCATGGCCAGCGTTAGTCCCAGCAATCCCATGGCGGCCACGCACCCCAGGATCATGTTGGGCGTCTTCACCGCGCGCTGGTCATACAATTCCTGCATCGTCCGCATGCCGAATGCCGGCATATTCGGATCCAGCTTCCGCACAATCTCGCGCAGCGCCGGCGAGATCGCGGACGCATCCTCGGATCTGGTCTCCGCAATCAACGTCATTTCCGATTGCGGGTTCTGCGTCAAGGGAAGATACACAAAGTCAAGCGGGGGCTCCGCAATCCAAAGGTACTTCGACATCTTCGCGATCCCGACAATCTCTACCAACGGACCTGTTGCGCTCGTAAGGTGAATGCGCTTCCCCAGCGCATCTTGTCCCGGCCAGTAGTGTGCAGCAAAATGCTCGTTTACCACCGCAACCAGACGCGTATTCGCTATATCCGATCGTTCGAGTCCTCGACCGCGCAAGATGGGGATGTGCATCGTCTCGAAGTACTCATCGCCCACTGTATTGTCAAACGTGTCAATCGATGTCACGCCTTGTGATAGCTGATGATCTTCGTGAAAAAACGTAAGATTGCCTCCAGCAATGGCCATCGGTATCCCATACGCGACTGTTGCCGATCGAACGCCGGGCGCCGAGCGAACCTCCTGCAACAGCTTCCCGTAAAACTGCTGCGTCTGATCGGCCGTGTAGTGAAGGAGGCTCGGATCGAAACTAGTGAGAAAGAGCCGTTGGGTGCGGTACCCAGGACCGGCCCCGAGAAGCTCACGAAAGCCCTGCAACAGAACGGCGGAGACAATCAGCAGCACAAGCGAAAGCGCTACTTGCCCAGATACTAAAATGTTGCGGCCCCAAAAGCGATTCCCCCCGCCTTGATTCGCATCCCGCGCTTTAAGGGCCGAGATCACGTCCGGCCGCGAGCTGCGGATCGCGGGCGCCAAGCCAAAAAGGAGTGTGCTCAGCACCGACACCGCCATGGTGAAAGCCAACACGCGATCATCCAACTGGAACTTCATCGCAATAGGAATGTCCGTTGGTTTTGGTAGATTGTTGAAGAACTGAACCCCACCGTAAGCGACCCCCAGTC
>CAXUCT010000066.1:0-14435 GCA_964249415.1 uncultured Bryobacteraceae bacterium
ACGTCGAAGTGATCTGCCAAGCGAAGCATAACCGGCTCCCATGTGTACCAAAACTCGGGCCACCCGTGCAGAAGAAGCAGTGGCCTACCTTGTCCAACACGTGCGACATGGATCGAACCGTCTGACAAAGGGACGGCTGAATGTTGAATGCTTGCGTCGCCGGGATGCAGATTGTCGCTGACCTTGACCATAATCAATTTTCCTGAACGAGAACAGAGACGTTCCGGTTCAAGCGCCCCTGTATGTAGGCACCTACATTGTAGCGTGAAGCCCGAAGCCTACGTGAAGCCCGAAGCCTAAAGGAGTGAGGGCACGTCTACAAGGTTTGCAAGTCAATGGGCGGCAGATCGCCACCGTCAAGCAATGCGCTTTGCCGCTTCGGTTCGCGCTGAATCGCTTCGATAACAATCGAGCCTCGTGCGCGCTTTCAGTTAGAAGCACACGTCTGCCAAGCTGAGGGCTGCGCCGACTCCCGCTGCCCCTCCGCCGATCACAATCACGTCGTAATGCTGCTGGATGCAACTTCGCTCAAAGTGAGTAGACTCACTCGGAATTTACATTGCTACCCAGGCGCTTGCGCAGGAAAACAGTGGCTTGCGGATTGGCGTTGTAACGCTCACACAACGCATAGCCCCGTTTTCTATAAAGGCTGAGAGCACTCACGAGGTCATCCTTGCTGTCGAGATAAATGGCTTCCAATCCAGAACTGCGCCCGTGCTGTTCCATCTCGGACAGCAGAGCCTCAGCGACCCCGCGTTTTCTGGCATGTGGCCGTACGTAGAGCCGCTTGCATTCCCCAGCATGAGGCAGGCACGTCAGAGGCCTAAGAATGACACAGCCAACGGCCTCCTGGCCCCGCCATGCGAGCCACATGCCTGAAGATGACGTACGTAGGGCCTGCTCCAGAGCTGAAAAATCATCTCGCAGAAAAACATCAATCTCGTCGTAATATTCGTTAAGTAACGCCTGCTCCGCTACCCCTAGCTCAACGCTCCTTCGGACACAGAACTGCTCCACTTCCATACTCCAGGATGCCTCAGTCTCTCGGCAAAACGCTGCAAATGGCGCGCGCACATACACCATGTCATGCAGACAACTACTGCAAAGCGCCTAACGTCCACAGCATATGTAGCTACCTACGGGTGCCAAGGATGCGGTCTAGGAGTGACTTCTGCTTTAAAGCTTCATCGAGTCGATCAAGCAAGGCGATTACATCACCGGCTTCTTGGTTCAGCTGGTCTCCGGCCTCTGCCATCGTTGTCCACACGGGAGCAAGCTCTGCGATGAGTGCTCGCGCCTTTTCCGTAAGTCGTATGTTTCTGACGCGGGCGTCGTGAGAGGCGTTAGTCGAATTAATCAGCCCAGCCTTTTTCATAGACTGGCAAGTCTGGATCACCGAGACGTGAGTGATGCCAAGGAGCGTAGCAAGATTGCCAACTGACAGCGGGCCGTTGAGTTCAAGTTGCCTGAGAACGCCAAACCAGCGCTGTTCAAAGGTCACACCGTTCAAAGCGTAGACTTTTCCGCAATCGCGATCAATCTGATCTGAGAGGCGCCGGAGCCTCGCGCCAAGGGCCGTACAACGGGCTTCTCTGCTGTACTCCCGGATTCGCGCCGGCTCCAAAGCTGTATGTAAAGACTTGACCAATTGAATGCGTCTGGGGGCGCTCAAGACATGTTACCGCAGTCTTTGGAACGAAGGTCGCTCAATCCGGGCATAAAGGGCATAGAGCGAACCGGACAAGGAGAACTCAATGGTTGAGTACGTTCTATGGAAGCCAGCCCTGCGGAGAGCATCTTGGGTGATCCATTGAACGCGAGATAAAGTGAACTCTAGCCTGGCTTATCTGGAAGGAGTGCGAGGTATGTCCGAAATCAGTTCTAGGGAGAGTTTGCCGAGGGGCATCGATCACGTTGGCATCACTGTACCTGATCTCGAAGCTGCCACAGACTTTTTCGTGAGGGCGTTCGGGGCGGCCCTTGTCCACGATCTCGTGTCGCCTTCGACAGCGCCACTGCATGGACGAGAAGTAGAGCAACAGCTGGGGACCCCCGAGGGTTCTCGAATCGTGCGGATTCGTTTGCTTCGCATTGGGAATGGCCCGACGTTGGAGCTCTTTCAGTTTGAGTCTGTAGAGGAGCAGACAAGCCCAGTCGCGCTAAAGGACTTGGGCTGGAACCATGTCTGTTTTTACGTTGATGACATAGGAGCAGCTGCGAAGCGTTTCGAGGACGCCGGGGGCAGACTCCTCACTCCTCCACACCCGACGGGGAATGATGAAGTGGGGCAACGCAGTCGAGGCGTTTATGGACAGGCACCCTGGGGTAGCTTGATTGAACTTCTTACATACCCGGACGGGGTGCAATACGCGGACCAAGCCGTCCAGCGTTGGACACCAGAGCGTCGCTAAGGGGATGGGTCCACCTGCTCTGTACAAAGGTGAGCGCTTGTGCCAGGGACTGACCAGACTCATTATCAACACGAAGCTGACATACCGCCAAAGCCAAGCAGCTACACTCATTCTCGAAAAAGGTTCAGCCCAAAGGGAAAGGACGAAACGATGTCGAAAGTTCTAGGTGTGGGAATCGTCGGAGCGAGTGCAGAGCGTGGCTGGGCCAAGGACGCGCATGTGCCCGCAGTGCAGAGCTTGCAGGGATTGGAACTGGTCGCGGTGGCCGCCGGGGATGAGCAGAAATCGAACGCAGCGGCGCGTGCGTTTGGCGCGACAAAGGGATACGCGAGCGCTTTCGACATGATTCGGGATCCGGCGATCGGCATTGTGACGGTCGCGGTCAAGGTCCCGGATCATCGCGAGCTTGTGCTCGCCGCGGTCTCTGAGGCGAAGCACGTGTACTGCGAATGGCCGCTGGGCAGAAATCTCGCAGAAACAGAGGAACTTGCCAACTCTGCCACCTCTAAGGTAAGCACGGCGATTGGGCTGCAGATGCGGAGCAGCGCTGCGGTCGTCCAGGCACGTCAGCTGTTAGAGAAAGGGAAGATCGGCAAGCCGCTTACGGCAAGCATTGTGTCCAACACGGCAGCTTTCGGACCGAGCGTGGAACCGGCGATGCTGTTTGCTGAAGACAGGGCCGAACGGTGTTACACTTGTCAGCATCCAAGGAGCGCATACCTTTGATCTTGCCATGTCGGTGCTTGGTGAGATCGAATCGCTTTCGGCGCTGGCGACGGCTCAGTTCTCAACCGTCGAGGTTGAAGGAGCGCAGCCCACAGCCACGAACCACTCCAGACCACGTCTTCCTGCACGCGATATTGCGTTCGGGAGTCCCGCTTGGGATCGAGGTCGCTGGCGGAGGATCTCCAGAAGCGTTGACCCGCTTCGAGATCTTCGGCACACAGGGCACCCTGACGCTCCAGGGAGGAGCGATGCGAGGTGTGCAATCGGGAAGGCTACAGCTCTTGCTAAACGATGAGCCGCAGCATCTTGAAGAGGGCGAGGTCCGGTCGATGCCGGAACCCGCAGCGAATGTTGCACGCGTGTACGCCATGCAGCGTGATGACATCGCGAATGGCACCCACCTAGCGCCAGACTTCGCCCATGCTGTGCGGCTTGCCCGCTTTCTAGATGCGGTGCACACCTCTTCGGATGCTGGTATGCGACAGGCTATTCCAACTCCCTAACAAGCTGGGAGGCAACGCTCGAGAGTAGCCAGATCATTAAAAGTGTCTTGTGGAGGTTTGTGTGCCTGAACGCTATGTCCAATCGCAAGCACTGAACATCGCAGTCATAGGCGTAGGGAGCATTGGCAGTGCCTTCTCTTTCCAGCTCGTGCGGTTGGCGGGCATGAGGTAACGGCAGTCGCCCGCCCCGGGTCTTCACAACTAGAGCATCTGATGCGTGATAGAGCCGTGGTGAGTACTGCCGGCGAGCGCGCTGCCGTGGCGGTAACGCATACTCTGGACGAGATTGCGCCATCTAATCTGGTGCTTATCACGGCCTCTCTCACCAAGTGGAGAAAGCTGCACAGGAGCGCACGAGCGGATCGCCGTCAACTTTGCGCCAGACTGTCCGCCTACAAGCCGACTCCGCAATTCAATCTTGACGCGGTATTGTGATACGTCAACCCTCCTTTCGGCCTGGAAGAGAATGGTTGAATGCATAAGAAGGGAGCTCGATGCCATCGGGCTGACGCATCCCGAGTTTTAGAAAGACATCACGAATGCCGGGCATGGATAAAATGCCCAGCGCTGCTCGTTGTAACGAGATCCCAAACTTGCTGTGAGGATGCGTCCATAGCTGGTTAGTCTTCGACACGCCCTGTCCTTCATCGACGAACGGACGCAGCTTGTGCTCGTACTCCCGGAAAGCGTTCGCATAATCATTGGTAGCCGCCAGCTCGCCTGCAAGCACATAAGCGCCTACGACGGCAAGCGTTGTGCCGATACCGCTGATTGGGGTTGTGCACCAAGCGGCATCCCCCGTGAGAGCGACACGCCCTTTGGACCAGCGGTCCAGCTTCACCTGTCGCAGAACCTCGAAGTAGAGATCGTCGGCCTTCTGCAGGCCGTCAAGAACACGGGGAGTTTCCCAGCCAGCATCCGCAAATTGCTCTTTGAGCCATGCCTTGGCCTCCTCAGGAGACTTCTCGTCGGCTGTTCGGGCCTCGTGCTGCACCATCAGCACGGCCCGCGTTGCGCCGTATTGGTCAGGGCGCAAGAAAGCAACTCGGCCTCCCGGAGCGTTGTACCAGCGTGAGTCTGTGCTATCGGTATCCGCCCTTGGAATGGTGAAATAGGCGATGGTCATGTCCATCCAGCGCGGGTGGTTTTCACCCGGAAAGACCAACTCACGCGTGGTGGAGCCAACGCCTTCAGCGACCAGCACGAGATCGAACTCCTGTGCACCTCCGCGATGGAAGGTCACCTTCACGGTGTCTGCGTTGTTGTCGATTGCAGCAATTGAGTCGCCGAATCTGTAATCGACCCGATCGCAGATTTTGTCGTAGAAAACGCGAGCCAAATCGGCCCTTAGTATTTCGAGTTCAGCGGTTGGCCCTTCAGGCCCAACGTCTTTCAGCTCGAACGCGGCATCGATCTTATTGTCTTCGTCGACATAAGTCCAACCGGTCTCGCCGGTACCCTTTTCCTTGATCCGCTCTTCAACCCCCATGCGCTCTATGACCGTCCGACCGGCTCCGCGCAGATCAACGCTTTGACCGCCTTCGCGAAAGACGGGGGATTTCTCAACGACAGTGACCGTAAAGCCACCTTCTGTGAGCCACCATGCTAAAGAGTTGGCGGCAATGCTTCCCCCTGTGACGAGAACCCGTTTAGTTTGCAAGACATGACTCCTGGTATCTGGATACCCGGCTGTCTAATAGGAAGTAAGGCGCGTCGACGATCGCGCTGTGTGGATCCAGTGAACTCACTGCCACGACCCGGTGTTCTTGTCCGAACCGAGAGGCTCAACACCCGGTATTGGCTCTTGGTACATGACTTCGATGGTGAAGCCACCCGGAGCAGAGAAATAAAAGCTCCAGGCTCCGTGAATCATCCTCGGTGACTCCACTTCGTACCCTGCTTGGCATAGTCTTGTTCGCACCCGGTCCACCTCTTCGCGCGATGGCTGCGAAAAGCCGATATGGAATGTTCTTGGATAGGAGTAAACGGTATCTTTCTCAAGGTTGCTAATGGTCACGATATTGGCTGCATCGTCCATCAGCGCGGCCAACTTATTGGGTGCCAGCGCTCCGATGAAACGAAGGCCGAAGTGCCGTTCGAGGAACGTTCGGGTAAGAGGCACATCCGGTACGGCAAGATTGATGTGGTTGAGGCGCAAATTCTACTCCTTAGGCGAGATGACCGACGGGTATTAGTATAATATATCTGTACGCGTACGAATATTTCAATATAGCGTCGGGGGCTCACATTTGGAAGGATGACAACCCGCAAACGAGCAGGGCATCAGACGCGTACAGACGCTACAAAGGAGATCGTTCTTTCGGCTGCCGTCCAGGTCTTTCTGAGAGACGGGTACGAGCGTGCCGAACTGGAAACTATCGCTGAGGTCGCAGGGCGAACCAAAGGTTCCATCTACGCACATTTCAAGAACAAGGAAGATTTGTTTCTCGCCACATACGAAAAACACGTCCGGGAACACATAGATCAGCTCTTCACACAGATAGAGAAAGCCAGTACTCCCGATGCTGCCATCAAGGAACTCCACGTTTTTCTAAGTGACCTCATCAGAGACAAGACCTGGCCGCTGCTGGCGTTAGAGTTCAGGTTGTACTCGTTACGACACCCTGAGGCCCGGGAGCGCTGGACACCTCTGAACACGACGATCTGGCACTCTACGCAAGAAGTGCTTCTACGAAAGCTTTTCGGGAAACCATCAGCACCTCAGCTGGTGGAGATCAATGCTGGTTTGGCTGCCATTGGGCCCGTGCTTATTGCCCTCATTCTCGAATCGCAATTCCAACCGGAACTGCTCACAGACGAGCGGATCGCCAAGCTCATGGAACGTCTGCTTCCGATATTGGTCGGAGCCCCTTGAGCTGTTTACTCCACAAGCTATGGAACACACCCGGCGAGACCGAATCGTGATTCGGTTCACACCCGCAACTGCAAAGGAGAAAAACTCGAATGTGTCCCGACACGAGGACATTGTAAAGGTCGCTCAACTCATAAGCGACTATGAAAAGCCAAGCTCCTGGGAGGTAGTAGGGGTAGTAGCCACATCCAACCGAAAACCTCCGCTAAGGATTCCGCCTGAGCTTGCCTGAGGCTTGCGAACTCGATCCAAGTCGAAATGGTATCTCCCGAACGAATTAACGTATTTCCGAAGAAGAGCCAGCCGTGCCGTCTCCACAACGATGTCAGCCAACCCCGGCGCAAACTGCGCCTTCGTTGGATTGCTACGCACTTTCGCGCGTTTTGAGCGGTTCCGTCCCGCCATATTGCCTCTTGAGAGCCGGAAAACCGCGCAGTAACGCTATTCTCCGCCGTTGTCGATTTTATGCCTATTCGCTCGAACTGCAGAGGTCGGTTGCGGTGGAACATTCGGCGGTGCAGGTTACGTAAACGCTTATTACTACGAGATAGGATTCGTTGAACGGGAGGGACAGTGGCTCAAGCGGTCGTTGAACGGCCACCATCTTTATACGCGCGAATCGCAGGGTCATCTATCTGTTTGCGATAGCCCTGGCCAATCAGTTCTCGGCAGGATGGTCGTACTAGGTAATGCGGCGAGGACGGCGCACAACATTTCGGCTTCCGAAGGCCTGTTTCGCCTCGGCATTGCCGCGGATGTCGTAGCATTTGCGAGCGATGTCGTAATAGGGTGGGCACTGTACGAATTGCTCAAGCCGGTAGACAAGAGTCTTGCGCTGCTTGGCGCGTTTTTTAGGGTTGCCAATGCCGCCATTCTTACAGTCATGGCGTCAATGAACTCCTTACCCTGACAATCCTGAGCGGTACTCATTACCTTCGAGTCTTCGATCCCAACCAATTGCAGAGCCTTGCGAGGGTTGTACCTCAGCGCACGAAGCCTCGGGTTGTACGTTGGATTCGTTTTCCTAGGCCTTGGATCCACGCCTTCAGCGGCGAAAACCGCTTGGACGAGACCCGATGTTGCCGGGCACTTGTCCTCGCACCCGGCGAACATTTTCACTACATTAAGCGCCTTTGCAGGGTCGTAAGAAGCACCAAGCACCTCACGGATTTCGTCATCCGCCGGCAGAGGGATGGAGACAACGTAATTGTAAGGGGTTGGACCAGGCATCTTATTCTCCTTGGGTTAGGGTTGTTCAGGTTTATGGGCGCGGGTAGGCTCATTAGATTTCGGGAGTGGCGTTCTTCTCGGACTTCTTCAACGCCTGTATCTCTGCGTCAAGCGCAGCACTCGTTTGCTCCAGAAAATCCATAATCACGGCAAACTCCTCGGCGCTGTACTTTGCAAGCAGCTTGGCCATGCGATCGCCTTGGCTGCCATAGAGAGCATCCACCTCTCGAACTTTTCTGCCGACCGCATGGATTGTCAACCGTCGGCGGTCCGCTTTGCTTCTTTCGCGTCGCACGAAGCCGGGTTTTTCCAATCTGTCGATCAGCGCGGTGGTGGCAGCCCCAGTCAGACCGATTCTGTCGCTGAGCTCGCCCGCAGACATGGCCTCATCCTCCAACAAGCGCAGGCAGTTCACATCTGTTGCGTTCAGCCCTAGCCGGGCGGCTACGGCGGAATGGAACAGCATCACGCGTCCCACAAATCTTCGAATGATCGGAACATAGGTGCGCATTCGGGCACTTGACTTCACTTTCACCTCATTCCACAATTAGTTAGACAATCTAAATATCAGCTCTTAGAAAGATAAAACTTATGGCAACACTCGATGTAAATGGCTTCACTCAGTATTACGAACAGTCGGGTGATCCTTCAAAGTCCCCCGTACTGATGATCAGCGGGCTCGGCGGTGTTGGCGCTAGTTGGGGTCCGCAGGTAAAGCGGTTCGCTGAGCAGTACAACGTTATCCTGCCCCACCACCGCGGAACGGGCAGAAGCTCGCATACCCGGGAGGGTTACACGACTCAGCAGCTCGCCCAGGACATGGCAGCCCTTGTGGAGCACCTTGATCTTGGTCCTATGCACGTCCTTGGCGCTTCAACAGGCGGTGCCATCGCACAGTACATGGCGCTCGATCACCCTCATACGGTCCGTTCCCTTACTCTGTCCTCGACCTTCGCCCGCTTTGATGCGTATACGCGGCGTGAGTTCCAGGTTCGCAGAAAGATGGCCGAGCACTGGAGTCGCCCCGAGTTCTTTGCAGGCTATTCCTTGTTTCTGTTCTCGCCCCGCTTCACAAGTGAACACCCAGAAATCGTACAAGCATGGATCGACCGGGGATCGGCTCATCCGGAACAGCCGGGAGACCGCGAGATCGGCCTCAAGCGCATCGATATGATCGCTGCCCATGACACTTTCGCCAGGCTCGGCGAGATCAGGCAGCCGACGCTGGTCGTGTGCGGGACCCACAATTTCTGTACCCCGCTGCCGCTATCGGAGGAGCTTGCAACAAGCATTCCGGGGGCAAGGCTCGCGGTCTTCGAAGAGGGTGGCGAACTGATTGAACTGGAGCAGGACGAGAAGTACTTCAACGTTGTGGGCGGATTCTTGCACGAGCAGACAACCCAAAACCGAGCCTAGCGATCAGAACCTAATTCCATGCAAATCAACCTGTAGGAAATGCTCTCGCACGCGATTTACAGAGAAAGAAATTCTTTGAAGACATTTGTTCTGATTCACGGTGCTTGGCTGAGTGCAGGCATCTGGGATCGGATTGCGCCATGCTTACGCAAAGCCGGTCACGAGGTTCTAACCCCGGAGCTGCCGGGCAATGGCCAGGACGCCACACCGCCCGCTGAAGTCAACCTTCAGACTTACGTCGAGGCTGTAGGGGCATTGGTTTTGAAGCGAGAGGATGTGATCCTCGTCGGCCATAGCATGGCCGGGATTATCGTCTCAAATCTCACGGAGATGATGCCCAAGAAAATCAAGCATTTGTTCTATCTGGCGGCGTTCATGTTGCCAGATGGTGCCATCCGTGGTTAGCTTCCAGGAAGCACAACGCGCTCTTCGCCCAAAGCAACACACCTTGGAACGGCGGTTCGCAACAGCGCTTTGAACCTGGTTCAGCGCTTCAGCTGCAATGGGAAAGACGGGCGCTAAGGCGGGGTGCCCTGCCACACCGACGGCGCCGACCACGGCAAGCGCGCTTTGATCACATTAAGGAAGCGATCAAAGTCGTTCGGCTCCGGGGTTCCTCGGGTGCGGCGGATGAGGCTCATTTTTACCTGTTATAAAGCCTGTTATCAGGTAATCTCACCGTGCCGAGATCCGGAAAAGCAAGGCGGCCAAAAGGCGAAGACTCATGGTAACCTCTTCAGAGATGGCAGGCTCACCCAAAGCTTGCCCTCACAAGATGGGGTACAGCAGACGGCGCGAAGCGCGAGAAATCGCGGAATCAATCGAGGAATCAACCCGCCGCATTGCTGGCGTCACGCTCGGCCAGACCTGCGCCGCAGGTTTAGTCATGCTCGATGTGAGATGTCATGTTTGTCCGCGGCGGGGACGCTACCGTATCACGCGATTGATTGACCAGTACGGAGCAGGGAAGCAGCTATCCGAACTCAAGAATGTACTTTCAGCAGACTGTTCGAAGCGCGCTCATGAGTCCTTCTTCAATCGCTGTGGCGTGTACTTTCCCGGATGGAAATCGAGGCTCTGACATCAAGCGCGTTTTGAACTGAAACCCCTCATCGCCGGGGTTCCAAACCTCCGCGCTAGGATTTTCGCCCAAGAATGCTTAGTTTTGAATTCATTTGCTGAAGGGTCACTGCGGGTAGTGTCCTAAAGCTGCGGAGGAGATTCAAAAGGGAATCCATTATGGAACTCCTGCAAAAAGCCCGACGGACAATCAATCACTTAGCGCGGAGTACCACTTGCCTTCGTTAAGGGCATGAGAGCATTCCTGGTCTGCTTTGTTTTGTCGTTTTCGCTCTGCGGTGCCGAGTACTGTGTCAGTTGCGAACGGGACGACAATGGGCGCATCCATCGCTCATCTAGCGCACGTAACGAGTTCAAGCATGAGCAGCCATGTCCGGCCACTGGCCTTCGAGTAGGCGCGTGTCCTGGCTATGTTATCGATCACATCAAGCCGCTGGCATGTGGTGGCTTGGATGCGCCGGAGAACATGCAATGGCAAGTGCGCTGGGATAAACCGGCGTGTTGTAGGGGATGAAAGAGCCCTACAGGAAAGGAATAGCGAACCATCCTGACCTCAAGTCTTGCGCGGGACATCGCGAGGTGTCCGGCGAAGCGTAGATAGAGGCATCAGTGGGCAGGAGATACAGCTGCGAAAATGCAAGTCCCGGGTGTCGACTCTCTTTTGCCAAGGGGAAGACCACATTAAGAGCAGCGGTATACGCGAGCTGCCATTAGACCCGGCGTAGTCGAAGAGCCCAGGCACGCTGAGAAACAACATGCACGAGAACCAGGAGACCTCCGCTCCGCCTGCGGAGCACGTAGGCCGGCCCAAGAAGGCGCATAGCCATAAGTTGGGCGTGCACGGAGTGGAGGAGTCGGATTCTGCCGTAGTACCGATGAAGTCGCCGAACAAAGCTCCTAAGGGTGCGGCGGAGGTGATGGAGGGAAGGGCGGGAACCGAGGAGAACGCGAAACGAACCTGCACGGACCCGACACAGAGCGGGGCAGCCGTGTCCCAGGGTTTGAATCGCGTGCGCCGAGTGGCACACGAAAGGAGGAAGGAGCGGTTCACCGCGTTGTTCCACCATCTGACTGTTGATTTACTGAGGGACAGCTTCTATGCGCTCAGGCGACAAGCGGCGCCTGGGGTAGACGGCATGAGATGGAAAGAGTATGAGCACGAGCTGGAAGGTCGATTAGTCGATCTCAGCGGGCGCGTACATCGTGGAACTTATCGGGCACAGCCGTCGCGAAGAGTCTATATTCCGAAAGCTGACGGGCGAAAGCGTCCGTTAGGCATTGCCGCCCTGGAGGACAAAATTGTTCAACAGGCGGTCGTGAAAATCCTCAACCAGATCTATGAGGAGGACTTTCGAGGCTTTTCGTACGGGTTCCGACCGGGAAGAGACCCGCATCAGGCGCTTGACGCGCTCAATGTGGGAATCCAACGGAAGTGCGCGAACTGGATTTTGGATGCAGACATCCGGGGTTTCTTCGATCACATGAGTCACGAGTGGACGATGAAGTTCCTGGAGCACCGCATAGCCGACAAGCGACTCTTACGGTTGATCACCAAGTGGCTAACTGCCGGAGTATCGGAAGACGGCGAGTGGTCAGAGGTCAGCATAGGCACGCCGCAAGGAGCGGTAATTTCGCCGCTGCTGGCGAACATATACCTGCACTATGTCTTCGATCTCTGGATTGACGCATGGAGGAAAGCGCATGTGGACGGAGATGTACTTGTCGTCCGCTACGCCGACGACTTCGTCATGGGATTCCAAAACCGATCTGATGCCGAGCAATTCCTGGAGTTGTTGCGGGAACGGCTGGCGAAGTTCGGCCTGGAACTGCATCCGGATAAAACGAGGCTGATCGAGTTTGGGCGTCATGCACGGACGGCTTACAAGCGTCGTGGCAATGGTCGACCGGAAACGTTCACGTTTCTGGGGTTCACTCATTTCTGTGGGCAGAACTCTAAAGGCTACTTCACAGTTTACCGGCGTACGTCGGCGAAGCGGATGACAGCTAAGTTGCAAGCCGTTAAGCGGCAGCTTAGCCTACAGATGCACGATCCGATACCAGATGTCGGGAAGTGGCTGAAGCGGGTTGTTACTGGGTATTACCGTTATCATGCCGTCCCGGGCAATTTGCGAAGAATGCGATTGTTCCGAAACCGTTTGTGTCGATTGTGGCTAAAAGTATTACGCCGCCGCAGTCAGCGCCGCAAACCGACTTGGGAGCAACTGGTTCCGTTGTTTGAACGCTGGCTCCCTGATGCTCGTGTTCTCCATCCTTACCCAAGTGTGCGATTCGACGCCAGAATCCAAGGTAGGAGCCGTATGCGGTAAAGCCGCTCGTACGGATCTGTGCGGGGGGTCGGGAGCGATCCCGGTCCCTACCGCGACCGATCACTGAAGCGAAAGCCAAAGATGCCTGGGAGCTGATCGGATGCACGCGGTGAGGAACTTGCCACCCGCACCGAAGTGGGCTGTTGCGGTTCGCGTGCCGTTCGTCACTCTCGTGCTTTCCCGCGCCTGTAGCGTTCGCGAAGCGTGGTTACTGTCGCATGGTGCTCTGACATCGCCGCTTCATCAAGACTGCATTCTGGAGAATGTACAAAGGTAGCGGCTGTGGCGCTGGCGGTTCTTCGGGAACATCTGGGACACCATTACGCTTCCGGTTGCTTTGTGGCGCCAGGGATTGCGCGGTTAGCTCGTCGCTTCAGGATTCGCGAACCGCAGGCAAGCCGCAATGTTTGGTTGGAATTCGTTTTGCTGACGGGTCAATGCGGGTGTAAAGTGGAATTACGGTACAGCCAGGGATGGCGATGACCGTCCAAGAATGAGGGTTCGGCTGCGGCTGAACCCTTTTATTTTTCTGGGCGCTTCGCGGTGGCCGGCTGAATGTCCGCCCGCGGAATCTGAGGGTCAATCGGAACGGAAGAATAGTACTCGTACAAACGTGCCAGATCGTAATCGAAGCGTTGGGCGAGTTCCGCACGATGGCGATGCAGCTCCTCTACAATTTCATCCTCATGCCAGTTCTCCCATGAGTTCGTCGGGTGTACAGATGGTGGGCGATTCGTGGCCATGTTCGTGAAGAATCCTTTCAACGCGACGTTTTATCATCGCGTTCGCAATATGCTTAAAATTCCAGGTGAGCAGAAAATCACATCCATAGAAACTCGCACTCGCAATATGGATTGAATCCGCTTGAGCTTTTTGGGGCAATGGTCCAGCCGGTTCCAGGAAGCGCTTTGCTAGTTCCAGTATCGCCGGATTCTGGGGAAGAAGAGAAGCGCTTTGAGTAATCATGCTTAAACGCTCCTGGGCCATTCCGGGTTCTCCTTGGCCGCATTCCTCGTAGACTGTCTGCGAGACCACCAGAGTGAACTGTTCTCGACAGTTCTCCCACCATTTCCGGCTACTCTGCTGTCGAGTAGCATTCAGGGGATCGCTACTGTCTCTCGCGGTTGCATGACTGATGAAGCTGGTTTCGAGATAGACAAGCGGTTTCGAACTCACGATTACGCCGCCTCCTGCTGATCTGACGACTCCGGTGCCATGACCATGATTTCTCCGTCGTCCTCCTCGTAGCACGCACCACAAATCAGGTGCGTTTCCGGCTTGGCCCAAGCGTTCGCGCCACAAGTGGGGCAGGTGTACTTCGTCTTGCTGGCCGCTTTCTTCTTGCGCTCGCCTCCATCGAATGGGATGGACTGCCAATTCAATTGAAAGCCGGTGGCGGCGAGCTTCGCGTATGCTCGGACAAACGGGCCTCCCGGAATGAGGTAATGCGTCACGCTTTGGCCGGTTTCCTTTCCGCCTGCCTCGCCGGTGGTAGACGGCTGCAAGCCGATCTCCTTCATCTTCGCGGCCCATTCTTTGTCGTGATAGCAACGGCGCGGCGGTGTTCCGTGCGTCTGCTGCCAAACGTGCGCCATCTCATGAACGAGCGTAGACAAAATCAACTCATCGGATCGCCCGGTGAACACGTCGGGTTCAAGGCCAGCTCGTGCGCGGTGATCTTTTCCACGCGGCCGGCGAAGCGTTCCGGCGCAAAGTATCCCTTGGCTTGGGCGTGGCGCTGCAACGTCACGAGAACGTGGGGCAGGGAATTGCCGAACAGCTCGGCGTTGAAGAAATTGTAGGCATGTTGGAATGCCCGGTACTCGCGTTCTGTGATGGTCGGGTTCATCTCTGTTTCGTACGATACACG
>CAXUCT010000067.1:0-338 GCA_964249415.1 uncultured Bryobacteraceae bacterium
GCCGGGTTTTTCACTGCGCGCCCGCAATCGGAGGCGTTGCGAGATCAGCAGTGCCAACTGGTGCGCCAGATTCATCGCGAGCGATCCTCGCGATCCAGCTCGCGTGTCCGCGCCAAAAGCCTCCCCATGCTCGTCCAACTGACCCTCGCAAACGGCCACCACGCAACGGTGTAGGCGGTTGTAAACAGCCGATACGTCTTCTAACAGCTGCTCCGCAGCCAGCCGTTTCTCCGGAAAATAAATGAGATGGGGCGGATCGTCGCCGCCGCGCCTCCCGAGCGAGGTCGCTGCGGCCAGCCACCCCACATTTCGGCCTAGCACCTCGATCAACTCCACCT
>CAXUCT010000067.1:348-7195 GCA_964249415.1 uncultured Bryobacteraceae bacterium
GCATATGCAAAAAAGCGTGCCGCCGACGCATATCCCGGCGTGTGGTCGGTGTGCGTCAAATCGTTATCGATCGTCTTGGGGATACCGATGATTTGCAGCTTGTATCCCTTCTCCTCGGCCGTTCTCTCCAGCTGGCGGGCCGTTCCCATCGACCCGTTGCCGCCCGTGTAGAAAAAGTAACGAACCTCATGCGAACGAAAAATGTCGATCACATCCCGCAGGTCCTTGACCGACACTTCGCGCCGCGACGAGCCCAGCGCGGAAGCCGGCGCGCGCGCCACTTTCTGAAGTAAGTTGTCCGGCTGCCGGTAGAGATCGATAAAATCCTGGTTCAATATCCCAGCGATACCGAACCTCGCGCCGTAAAGGCCTGTAATCTCTGAGTGCTTTCGCGCAGCTTCCACGGTTCCCAGCAAACTCGCATTGATCACCGGCGTGGGTCCGCCGCTGTGCGCAAGGACCGCTAATCCCCGTTGCATGCTACGCCGGTCAATTCTCGAAGGCGGCCGTACCGCCCAATTTCCGCACGCACCGCGCACCGGCTAACGCACCCGCTTTGGCACAGACTTCCAGTTTTGCTCCTATCAAGAACTTGGATAAGAACCCGGCATTAAAGCTGTCTCCGGCGCCGGTCGTGTCCACCGCTTTCACCTTGGTGGCCGGCGCGTGAAAAGTTTCTGCCTCGCTTGCAATCACCGCTCCCCTAGCGCCCATTTTTACGACCACCACCCGGGCGAGTTTTGCCAATTCCAGCGCCGCCCGCTCTGGCTTGTGCATACCGGTTAGCTGCCGGGCTTCCTGCTCGTTGGGGAAAAAAATATCCGTATACTGCAGGACCTCCCGCAGGTGAGAATCCCACTGCTCCGCTGGGTCGTAATTACAATCTACTGATGTCGTCAATCCTAGTTTCTTCGCCTTCGCAAACACCGCCGGCGCCTCGGCCTGAAATTCAGATAACAGGAAATAAGCGCCTACGTGCAAATGACGAGCTCCCTTCAGCCTCGCCTCACCGACGTCCCTGGCGCGCAGCAGCGGGATCGTCCCCGGATACGTGACCCCCGCCCGCTGTCCCTGATCGCTATGCCAGATCGTCATGCCGGTCTTCTCGCGATCAGTCCTGCGGAGCCCCTGGAGGTCGACCCGGGCGTCCGCCAGCTTTTCCTCAACAAACTTCCCGAAGTAATCCTGCCCCACCACGCCGACGAAGCTCACGCTCCTTCCCAATTGCGATAAGTTGAAAGCGGTGATCGCACTGGAACCGCCCAACAAGAGATGCAAACCGGTCGCCAGCTTTTCTTTTCCGACCGCCAGCTTTGTCGTGCCCTCTACCAGCAAGTCCACGTTCGCCTCGCCGGCCACCAGGCAATCAAACACTTGAATAATCCTCGTGCGTTCGAAACTCCTGCACGACTCGCGTGATCGCGCCTGTTGGACTCGGGTTGTCCGGGTCCAGACCCATTTTCAAGCTCAGGTGATAGGCCAACAGCTGAGCAAATGGAATCTCAAACGGAACTCTCCATCCATCGGCCAGGCCGGAAGCATTCGCGGCCACCCACGTATCGAACAGATCCGCGCGGCTCCGTGCCGGCGAAATTGCGACGATGTGCCCCAACTCTTTTTGCCGCAGTTCTTTGATTAGATCCTCTTCATAAAGGCGGCGTTCGGGTAGCGAGGAGAGGAAGCAAATCACCAGCGTGTCCGGCTTTAGAAAGCTCATGGGCCCATGGCGCAATCCCAAGAACGTCTCGGGAAGCGTCGTCACCCGGCCTGCCGTCATCTCCAGAATTTTCAGCGAGGTTTCCGCGGCCAGCGCCTTCAGCGGACCACTGGCCAGAATCACTACGCGGTCGCTCACAATTCCCGCCAGCTGTTCCGCCACTGCGTCTAATCGCGGCAGTTCTTCTTGTGCCCGCCGGCTCACCTGCGGGATGGCGCGCTCCATCTCGGACGCACCGTGCAAGCACAGCCCAGCCAGCACCAGATTCGAGAACGAGCTTGTCATGGCTAAGCTCTGATCGTTCGTACGAGGATCCAGCACCACTCGCGCCACCCCATCCAGATTTGCCAATCGCCCATTACCATTGCAAGTGATCGCTAGATGCTCGACAGCCGGAAAAAATCGTTGCACGCGCCGCACGACCGCGATGCTCTCGGGACTCTCACCCGACCGGCCCAGCGAAATGAGCAGGCCGTCTTCCACGAAATAAGGAAAACGCTCCGCGATCTCGTCTTCGGAAGCGACGAGCAGATCGGTCGTCGCGGCAGACTGCGCTCCAGGCCACGAGTCGGCTAAAGCCGAGGCGGCATAGGCCGAGGTGCCCGCGCCCGTCGCAAGAACGCTTTTCCTTAGCTGCCTACCGTCGATGCCACTGCAGCGCACTCGCTCCAGGGTCGTGGGCCACAATTCCGGTTGCCGGAAGATCTCCGCCCGGGTCATTGCTCGCACATCGTCTTGGTTGCGTCGGCTCATCCAGCAGCAGAATATCGTAAACAGTCGAAAGCGTCAACTTGCACATAGACTCGGCTGCGCAACACGGGACGCAGTATACGGTAACTTTCCGAAAGCACTCGAAATTCCTCCGTCCTGATTCAGATTACCCGCCGCACCACTCGAGAGCGGCGCTCAGCAGCACCTCGGCCGTGGTAATCACAGAGGCTAACTCCACATACTCGTCCGGATTGTGCGCGCCGCTGCCGCACGGTCCGAATAGTAACGCCGGAATGCCAAACTCGCGCTGCAGCAAGAATGCATCGCTCGGGTAAGGGGCGGCCGAAACTACCGGAGCCTGACTCCGAACGTACTGGGAGCTCGACACAAGGCACTGCGTCCAAGGATGCGACAGCTCCAATTCGTGACCGAGCAGCGGTGGGTCGTACAGAGGAATCCACCGGATCGGATGCATTCTAAAGAACGGATCGGCCGCCTGAAACTTCTGGAGAGATTGCCGAACCAACGTCAAAACCGCCGCTACATCTTCTTCCGGCAAGAATTGGAAGTAGACGCGAACTGTTCCTGTCGTGGGCACGCTGAGCGGAACGTCCCGGTCCAGCCGGTTCGCTTCCACCGCCAAGACCTGTACGGGCGCCGGGTCTTCGACCGAGGCATAAGCTCCGGATGTTGTTAGCTCCCGCCGCAGCTCCACCCACGTGTCCACCCACTGCAACAGTCTTCCTAACGGCACGGCCGGACTCACTACCTCGCCTGGGGAGAAGTAGGCCGAAGCATCACCGGCCTCGACGTGTAGGTCTACCACGAACCCGCCGCGGCTGGCCCGTAAGATCTGCAGCTGCGTGCCTTCGGAAATGACAGCGGCATCCGCCCCATCTCCCTTGAGCCGCCCGGCCAGTGTCCCGCCGCCTCCGCCCCACTCCTCATCCACCACTGACTCAAAAATCAAATCTCCCGCGAGCCTCACCCCGGCACGCTTGAGCGCCGCCATGGCTGCCGCTTGCGCGACGAGACCTCCTTTCATGTCGAAACTGCCCAGCCCATACATCCGCCCTCCCCGCAATTTGCCCGACCAGGGAGAATCGCTCCACTGGGCCGTTCCCGGTGGAACAGTATCGATGTGTCCGTTCAACAGAAGGCTTCTGCCGCTTCCCGAACCAGCGAATCGAGCCGATAAATTCTTTCTGCCCTTGTAGTCGCGGTCCGCTCGAACGCAGGGATGGCCGGAGGCGGCGAGAAAGTCTAGCGAGTACATCTCGGGCCGTATTTTCCAGGCACGCAAAAAATCCCGCAGTACCAGTTGCGCTCGCGTCTCCGTTCCACCTGGTGGAATGTTCACGCTGTGGGCGCGAATCAGCTCGCGTAAAAGCTGCAACATTTCGCGCCGCAGAGGCTGAAGCATCTTCTTCGCATCCAAGGCTACCGAACTAGGCATTGCAGGCTATATCGCGCGAGCTAGACGCTCTTAGAGCTGCCGATCTGCGATCCCTGGCGCTGCTGCCAACGCCCTCGCGTGAAATCCGGGAAAGCACTGGGGGCGCTCCCGTTGGCTACGGAGTGCTGGCTGACCGGCGCCGCCGCCGACCAGCTTGCCGCGTCGTACACATCCATATCCGGAGCGAGCCCTTTCCGCAGGCACTCGCTCAGGCGGTAGCACAGGATGAAGTCCATGCCGCCGTGGCCCCCTAGCTTCCGGGCAATCTCGCCCTCTTGCCTCCAGAGGGGATGCTCGAAACGTTTATACGGGTCAATGGACCCCCAGTCCTCCTCGCCGGGCTGTTTGTCGAAGTAGATGCGCGGTGGATAGTCCTGAAAAACACCTTTGGTCCCGGCAATTTGGTTTATCCGGTCGTAGGGGTGCGGGTTCGATGTGTCGTGCTGCAGATTAATGGTTAATCCGTTGACCGTCTTGATTAGCGACATATTCATGTCGCCCGCCACGTACTTCTCCGCCCACCTTGGGTCACTTTTCGGTACGTTTTGGCTACGGTACTCTTCGAGACCACGCTGCGGCGTACTCATCGACACGAGATAGTCGAAGCGGTCGCCCCGGTTGATGCCCATGTAGTTAGCAACCGGTCCTAAACCGTGCGTCGGATACAGATTTGCGTCGCGTTGCGTATGCACAGCCCGGCGCCAGAGTCCTTCCCCCGCGTTTGAGAACAGTTCTTCGCGGAGATCGTGAATGTATCCGCAAGATCCATAGAGCAAATCACCAAACAACCCGGCCCGGATCATATTCAACACCAGTGTTTCGTTATATCCATAGGCACAGTTCTCGAGCATCATGCAATGCCGCCGGGTTTTCTCTGACGTGTCCACTAGCCGCCAACACTCTTCCAGGGTGGTCGCAGCCGGAACTTCCACGGCCACGTGCTTTCCGTTCGTCATGCCCGCGACGGCCATGGGAGCGTGCCAGTTCCAGGGGGTGGCGATAAGGACCAGGTCCAGATCGTCGCGCGCAACGAGTTTCTCAAACGCGTGATCGCCATCGGTGTAAAGTTCCGGCGTTTTCTGCCCGGCTTTCTCCACCATGCCGCCGGCGCGCGCCGCTTTTTCTTTCACCACGTCGCAGATGGCATTGACCTTCACATCCGCCGCGAGCAGATTTTCGAGAAGATTTGTACCGCGCCCACCCACTCCGATCAGGCCGAAGCGCGGCGCCGCGGGCGTGAAGGGAACATCCATCATCGTGGCGGCGCTTGCCGTCGCTGGTTCGGCGGCGACAGCGGCGCCACTCCAAGCTGCTGAACTGGCGAGGGTGGTCTGCAAAAAACCACGCCTGCTCAACTCGAAAGGCTTCATAAGAGTGCTTCGCTCCTGATCGATTTTGCGTAAAATTGGGAAACTTGTCCTCAATAGTAAAACTTGAGACCGAACTGGATTTGTCTCGGGGCCCTAGCAGCGGTCGCGTATCCGAAGGAAGGCGTGCCGAAGACCGTGGAGTTATTTGAATTCTGCGGCCCCGGAGCCGCGAATAGAAAATTTGCGTGATTCGGCAAGTTGAAGAACTCGGCTCTCAACTCGAAGCGGCGCTTCTCGTTCAGAGGGAACTCTTTTGCCGTGGAAAAGTCCAGGTCCACGAAGCCGGGCCCATTCACGGTGTTTTGTCCCACGTTGCCGAACGAGCCGAGGGCCGGGTCGTTAAAAGCGCAAGTGTTGAACAGCGTTCCAGGAAGACAGTGCTTGCCATTAGGGTTCTGTCCGCCGACAGCATCCGGGCGTTGTTGGCCATCCGAGTTCGCGAAGTTGCCGTTGGCATCGGTCACGGTGAACCAGGTACCGGAAGACGCTGTGAAGATGCCGGAGAGGTTCCAATCGCCTATCAAAGCATTCTTGAAGCCGCCCCAGTTCGAGCCAAAAGCCCTTCCCTTTCCCACCGGCAACTGCCAGTCCGCGGTGGCGACAAAATGGTGACGGACATCGAAATCCAGGTTGCCATGCTCCCAATTGGGATAGCGGCTCCAACGGAAGTTGTCGTTGTTCTGTGCGCCAAGATTAGCGTTGGAGGCGTTCCCGAGAGCATGGCTATAGGTATAGTTCACCAACATGGAGAGACCCCCGCCAAAGCGGCGCTGTATCTTCGTCTGCAGTCCGTCGTATTCCGAGTTGCCGGCAGCATTCAAGTATCCAATCGCGCTGTCAATGTTGGGAAATGGACGCCGGCCGGCCGACGCAACGGCAGGGTCGGCTGTGGGTGAAGCTTGGTTTAGGTTCAGATAAGTGTAGAGTTTGGTACCTTTCGATCCCACATAGGCCACCTCGAATAATGTGTCGCGACTCACTTGATATTGAATGGTGCCGTGCCACTGCAGAACGTAGGGCGTGCGCAGATTCGGATCGATTGCAAAAAGATTAGGCGTATTGGGATCGCTGAGGGAATTAGCGGGGAAACCTTGCGACAGGAACCGTAAGCCCGGAACCGAGCAGTCCGTTGTAGCAGGATTCGCCGATGGTAGGCTGCACGGCCCGACGAAGTTCTGACTGGCGAAATAAGGTGGATTAAAACCCGGGCTCGGGTTGCTGTACGGCCCGCTTTCTTCCCCGTTATAGAACATGCCGAAAGCGCTTCGGAAGGTAAGCCGGTGTGTGACCTGATAAGCAAAGCCCACGCGCGGAGCAACGTTGTTCCAATCCGAGCGGATCAAAGCATTAGAAGCCTGATGATTTACCGTTAGGAGGCTCGCGAGTGTAGGAGTTAGCTGCGCTTGACTGCCCCCAGGGATATCGAGAACGCCCGTATCGGGATTGAAGTTCGCTTGTGCGTTGAAGCGTTCGTAGACCGGAGAAAAGTATTCGTAGCGTACTCCGAGGTTCAGCGTCAAGCGCGCATTGACGCGCCAGTCGGTCTGCGCGAAAAGGGAGAAGTTCTTGCGCAGATAGTCGATATTATTGAGG
>CAXUCT010000067.1:7205-14318 GCA_964249415.1 uncultured Bryobacteraceae bacterium
GGGCGCTTTGTTACCGAGGGCTCGAACCACCACTTGAGGTTGTTGATGCTGCCGCCCGACGGTTGTCCGGCGAGTAGCGACGCGAGGCCGCTGCCGCCGGTTCCAGGCGCTGCGGGATTGTCCGTCAACGTAGGCGTGAAGTTCAGCGTTCCGCGCGGGTCGGCCGGTTGGAAAATCGTGAACTCTTCCGGGCGAAACTCGCCGCCCAATTTCCAGGTCTTGTTGCCGCGGACCCACGTCAGCGTATCGCTGTACGAATAGGTATTTTGAATTTCGTTGGACGGCAAGAAGGTAGGACTTCCAATCGTGGATAAGTTGCTGACTGTAATCTGGGGCAGCCCTCCGTTGTTCGTTCCAGCCGCATAGGGTACACCCGGGAACCCGAATGCTCCCGAGACGTCGGTGTTCGAATTGAACTGATTTCGCTGCGAGTGGAGCCGGTTATAGCCCAGACGAAGCTCGTTCACCAGCGTCGGAGAGAAAACGTGCGTCTCGCTGAGAGCCAAGCTGTACCCGTTGTTTTGTTCGACCCCGGAAAAGAATCCTCCGCCGTCCGCGATGCCGGCGAAGGGCGATGGAATCGTCGCCGGCTGCTTGCTGATGCTGAAGCGGTAAAAAGCGGTGTCGGCTTGCGAAAAAACCTGATCGACTCGTATGTCGCCTTGGTTTCGGTCCTGCACTAGCACAGGGTTCGAAAGATAGTTATAACCGATGCCACTTGCGTTGGGCAGAGGATATAGATGTATGATCTTGGCTCCGAGCGTGTCTTGCATTCCGGCAGGAATGACATTGGACGGCGTTCCGTCCGCAGCGTACCCAAACGGCACGCCGCAGTACCCGGTCGGGCTCCCCGCGCTTGCCTGTGTCTGTCGCGTGTTGAACAACTCACCCGCGTAGGTGGTCCTCCCGTTGCAATCGATGCCAGTCGGAGTGCCGAGATCCAATTGACTGGAGGAATCGCCCGCGCGCTGCTGAAGCGTGGGAACAAGCGCCGTATCGGTTTGTCCCTGCCGCACGCGCAGCCCCTCATAATCTCCAAAGAAAAATAACTTATCGCGGAGGATCCGGCCCCCTAGCGTGGCGCCAAATTGATTCTGCTTATATGGAGGAATGTTCGCATCGAAGTAGTTGCGAGCGTCAAGCTTATTGTTGCGAAGGAACTCGTAGAGTACGCCGTGAAATTCGTTCGATCCGCTGCGCAACGTGGCATTCACGATGGCTCCGGTGGCGCGCCCGAACTCCGCGCCGTAAGAATTCGTCTGCACCTTGAATTCCTGGAGAGCATCGACGGAGGGCATCACAACGTAATTGGTCTCATTCAACAAATCGGGCAAGTTCGAGTTGTTATCGATCCCATCCAGCTGAAAGTTATTCTCGAGCGAGCGGGCTCCGTTCGCGCTGAAGCCAAATCCCGATTCGTCGCGCGCGCCCGGCTCGCTGAGCGTGACTCCGGCGGTCAATTGGGCTAGTTGCACAGCGTGTCTCCCGTTCAGCGGCAGCGACACCATGGGCCGGCCTTCGATCACCTGTCCGCGCTCCTAGTTGTCGGTTTCAAGGAGAGGAACCGTTTCTTTGACGTCGACTACTTCGTTCACCGCGCCGGGCTGCAATCTCACGTCGATTCGTTCGCGCTGCTGCACGTCCAGCGTTATTCCAGAAGTGACAGCGCTCTTAAAACCGCTGGCGGACACGGTTACGTCGTACTGTCCGATGCGCACGGGGCTGATGGTCCATTCGCCGCCCGAATCGGTTTGGGCACGATAAGTGTAGTTTGTCGCCTTATCCAACGCCGTGACGCTGGCGTTAGCGATAGCGGCTCCGGAGCTATCCAACACCTGCCCGACCAGCGTTGCCGCATCTCTCTGCGCACGGGCAAAACCGGCGCAAATCAACAGAGCCGCCGCAAAACGAACTAGTTCACCGCGCATGGCATTCGTCCTTTCGTTAGTCATCCTCTTTCGTCTGTTTTCAACTTACAAGAAGTGTACTTCCGGCTCCTTTCAGTGTCAATATGGTGACTGATTTTGCGAGCCGATCAGTTAGCGGTCCATTAGTTTGCCAGTCTGCGGAAGAGACCCCTCGCCGGCCCGCTCTTCACGGCAGCCATAGTTTCGGCTATAGTACAAAGTATCTTCGTTTTCCGTTATCTGTTGTCGGAAGACAGTGTGTTCGGAGGTGTATGGATCTATGGGCCAAGCCGAGGCCGTCTCTCAAGTAACCGGAGCGCCGGTATCCGCAAACCAGCAGTACTCGGGTGGCCGCAACATCGCGGTGGACGCCTATCGCGGCCTAGTCATGCTGCTCATGATGGGAGAAGTCCTGGAGTTGGCGAAAGTGGCGGCTTCCTATCCCGGCAACGTGTTCTGGCGTATCGCCGCCTTCAATCAGACACACGTGGAGTGGGCAGGTCTTGGACTGCATGACATGATTCAGCCGTCCTTCTCCTTTCTGGTAGGCGTGGCAGTGCCGTATTCGATCGCGAGCCGGCTGCGGAACGGACAGACTTTCCCGAAAATGCTGGCGCACACGATCTGGCGATCTCTCCTTCTCATTTGTCTTGGCTTCTTCCTTCGATCGACTCACAGCACTCAGACTTACTTCACTTTTGAAGACACCCTAACCCAGATTGGCCTAGGCTATACCTTTTTGTTCTTGCTTGGATTCCGGTCGGCGCGCTGGCAATGGGGCACGCTGGCCGCGCTTCTATTCGGCTATTGGTTGGCATGGGCTTTATATCCGGCGCCCGGACCGAACTTCGACTGGGCGGCTGTTGGAGTCCCGCCCAACTGGCCTCACAACTTCACCGGCTTTGCGGCGCACTGGAACAAGAACAGCAATCTTGGAACCGCGATCGACCAATGGTTTCTTAACCTCTTTCCGCGCGAGAGCCGGTTTGTCTTTAACGAGGGAGGCTATCTCACCTCGAGCTTTATCCCTACCCTGGGAACGATGATATTGGGCCTGATTGCAGGGCGGTGGCTACGCCAGTCGGCTCCGGCCATTCCATTCAGAAAATTTCTTTGGACGGCTGGTGGCTGTTTAGCTATCGCGACAGTCCTCCACGTTACCGGCGTTTGTCCCATCGTGAAGAGGATCTGGACCCCCAGTTGGACGCTGTTTAGCGGCGGTCTCTGTTTTCTGTTTCTATCCGCCTTTTCTTGGATCGTCGACGTCAGACAGAACCGGAAAATTGCGTTTCCGCTTGTTGTCATTGGCCGAAACTCCATTGCTGCGTATGTCATGGCTGAACTCTGCGGATCGTTTTTCGCGCAATCCTTATACATCCATTTGGGCCATTATCCATTCCAAATTCTAGGCGCCCCGCTCGAACCGTTGCTGCTAGGGACGGCGGTGCTGCTTCTCTACTGGTCGATTCTGTTCTGGATGTATCGGAACAAAGTGATGATTCGGATCTAGCGGCCATGGATGGGGAATCGTGCTCGACAAAGCGCGCCAGCAGACGGCTGGTCGCGTTTTCGTTCATGCTGATCAGATAGAGTTTTCGATTGCGTCCTTCCATCCAGGTATGTACACGTCGTGCCCTCGGGATTTTGACATTTGACTTTCCGCTGCTTCGCCAGCTTGCACTCGGCGACCTCGTAGTAAGGTTTGGATCGCAGCCTCGTCGCCGCGCCTTTTAGACTTCGCAGCAGGCCGCGCATTTGCCGCTCTCTGCCAACGATCTCGACGGCAGTTTGCAATGTGTGATAAGTTTCCTATCGGCTCTCTTCAACGCCAGTAGCCGATCGCGTTCTCTGTGCGTCCTTGGGAGTTCAATCCATCTTGAACTCCCAGCGCATCTATCGATTGGACGTTCCCTATTCGGCCCGATTGGAACATTTACGATTGGCTGCAAAAGCGGGAAGATTTCTTGACAGCTAGCAAGGCGCGTGCTGGACTACAGACGGGAGTGCCCGTTCAGCCTGAGGTCTCTCCCTTTTGGACTCTGTGAGTAAGCAAGCTCGTTTTAAGGACATCGCCAAAGCGGCGAAAGTCAGTGCTGCTACCGTGTCGCGTGTGGCGCAAGGCCAGCCCAGCGTGGATCCGGGCATTCGGGCGCGTGTAGAGGAGGCCGCCCGAAGTTTGGGACTGGATCTCGATCGAAAGCGCAATGAGAAGTGCAGCATCGTCGGATTCATGCTTGCAAATCGGGACCTGGTACATAGTTTCCAGGCCCGCATTCTCTTTGGCTCGGAAGCGTACTGTGCTCTACGTGAGAAAGAGCTTCTGTTCATGTCGTATCGCTATCCGCCGACGGTCGCGTCCAAAGATCTCCCTCTGCCGAAGGTGATCACACAGAGAGTGGTGCAGGGCATGATTTTGGGCGGAACGAACTCGATTAACATGCTGACGGCGCTGCGGGAGCGGGGAATTCCTTTTGCGGTGCTCGGCAATAACGTGCTTGGAATGGAAGGTGACACCGAGTACGACGCGGTTTACTCCGATGACACTCAGGGAGCTTACGAGCTGACCCGTCACTTGATTGAGGAGAAGCACCGCGACATCTGGTTCGTGGGCGATGTGGGCCTTCCCTGGTACGCTCGTTGCGCGCAAGGTTACAGATGCGCCATGACTGAGGCCGCACTCGAGCCCCGGATGAGCGACATTCATTCCGACGATAAACAGCTAGGCTACTTGGCGATGCGGTCGATTCTCTCGCGTGGTGAGCCGGTCACGGCAGTTTTCGGTGGATCCGATCAGATTGCGCGAGGCATTTACGAAGCCTTGCGCCAGTCCGGCCTGCGAGTACCAGCCGATATCAGTGTGGCCGGGTTTAACGCCACCGAGGGAGCTTTGCTCGATCCTCCGCTGACGAGCGTGCGGGAATTCCCCGAAGAACTCGGCAAACATTTAGCGGAATTTGTCCTGCGGCGGCTGCATAATCCGAAGTTGCCGCCGCAGCAGATCACCATTCCCACCCGGCTAGTACTGCGGAAATCGACGCAGGCGATGGGCTCGGGAGCGGTTTAGCTTGGAGCGCCAGGAGAAGGTGGGAACCTAGTCTCGGGCGCCGCCTGTCTGAAAGTTTTCTGCGCTATGGGAAAGATTTCCGACGGGGTATACTCTTTCCATGTCTTCGCCTTCCCAACCGAGAAGCTTTCAAGCCGGAGAAGCCGCTGTCTTTATAGAAGCTAATATCGAGAGCGTTGGTGCGTCAGCCGCTCGGCAAGCGGCGAACCTGATCCGGCGAGCAATTGCAAAACGAGGTAAGGCGAGGATCATCGCAGCGACTGGGAATTCTCAGATTTACGTGGTCGCCGCTCTCGTGAAAGAGGACGTGAACTGGAGCGTGGTCGAAGTCTTCCATATGGATGAGTATGTAGGGATCAGTGCGGATCATCCGGCGAGCTTTCGACGCTGGATCCGCGAGCGTATTGAGAAAACGGTATCTCCGGGAAAGATACAGTATCTCGACGGCGATGCGCCCGATATTGCGGCTGAAATCGAGCGTTATACCGGGTTGCTGACAACCGCGCCTATTGATTTAGCTTTCGTAGGTTTTGGGGAAAACGGTCACATCGCTTTCAACGATCCGCACGAGGCTGATTTTGAAGATCCCGCGACGGTAAAGAAGGCTACTTTAGATGAGGCATGCCGCTTGCAACAGGTGGGAGAGGGGCATTTCGAGGGGCTCTTTTCGGTTCCGAAATATGCGTTAACGGTAAGCTGCAGCGGTCTTTTCATGGCCGAAAACTGGGTTTGCAGCGTTCCTGAAGCACGCAAGGCTCGCGCTGTGCAGTGTGCGCTCGAAGGCCCCATCTCGGTATCGTGCCCCGCATCGCTGGGGCAACGGCATGCCAATACGTTCGTGTATCTCGACACGGAATCGGCCGCGCTGCTTTCGCAGGGCGCACCGGTTTACTCCTGATCTTTCACTTAAGGGCCGAACGAGATGAAACGACGGACGCTTCTTCAATCCGCGGTAGTTTCAGCCTTAGCAAGTAGGCTCGGAGCGGGCAAAGACGATGGTGGGACGAAGGAGTTTCCAGGAACCCGGTATCAAACGTATAGCCGCTGTCTGCCCGACTACCTTTCGCGCCTTGCACGAGAGACGGTTCAGAAACGAGAGTCTGCACTGGCGCGGATGAACTCCGCCCAGGCGATTGCTCAGCGGCAAGTGTGGGTGGTGGAGACGCTCTGGCAGCTCATAGGCGGCAAGCTTGAGAAGACCAGTCTCCATCCGCGCGTGACGGGAGAGTTGAAGCAGTCCGGCTACCGCGTCGAGAAGTTGATCTACGAATCAAGGCCTGGCCTCTTCGTGAGCGCCAATTTCTACCTTCCGGCTGAAGGGCGCGGGCCGTTCCCTGCGGTGCTGTTTCAAAGCGGGCATTACTGGGCAGCGAAGGCTTACCCCAGTTATCAGCGCTGTTGCCAGGGGTTGGCACAACTCGGTTTTGCAGTGCTGGCGTTTGACCCCATGGGGCAGGGAGAGCGCATTTCCTATCTGGACGAGAGCGGCAGGCGCAGCCGCCTGAGCGAAGTCGATGCAGAACATACTGTGCCGGGGATGCAGTATCTGCTGGTGGGAGACAGCGCCACGCGTTTCCAGCTTTGGGACGCGATGCGGAGTCTGGACCTGCTGTTATCGCGCCCCGAAGTGGACGGCTCTCGCGTGGCTTCTGTGGGGCATTCGGGTGGCGCCACAATTACCATGCTGTTGGCGGCAGTGGACTCTCGCCTAGCGGCGGCCGCCGTGTGCATGGGCAATCTTGAGAATATTGCCGCGGCGCCATTTATTCCGCCGGGTGCGACGGACGATGCGGAACAGAATCTGATTGGCGGGGGGAGGTTGGGCCTGGATCGCTGGGATCTTCTGTATCCATTTGCGCCCAAGCCGCTTTTGACCTGGCCGAGCGACCGCGATTACTACGCGACGTACTCGCCGAATTACGTTCACGATGCCTGGCAGGAATATCAGAAGCTGCTGCGAACGTACCAGCTGCTGGGGCATGCGGAGCATCTGGGCTGGGGAGACACTCCTTTACCGCATGCGCTGGCGTACCAGGATCGGCTGCTGGTGTACAACTGGTTTTCGCGGTGGCTCCAGGACAACCGGACTGCCATAACAGAGGAGCCGCCGGTCTTCCCCGCCGAGCCCGATCTGCTATGGGC
>CAXUCT010000068.1:0-4895 GCA_964249415.1 uncultured Bryobacteraceae bacterium
GCAAGATGGGGCTCGACGTGGTGTCGTTCACAATCAAGGAAGTTCGCGACAAGAATGAGTACATCACCAACATGGGGCGGCCGGATATTGCGCGCATTCGGCGCGATGCGGATGTCGCTACTGCGGACGCGGAGCGGGACACGGCGATCAAGCGAGCGGAGTCGATGCGCGCCGCAGCGGTGGCGAAATCCCAGGCCGACCAGGAGCGCGTGCTGGCGGAAGCGCTTTCGCTGGCAGCCCAGGCCGAAGCACAGCGGGATTTGGAGATCCGGCGCGCGCAATACGTGGAAACTGTGAAGCGGCAGCAGGCACAAGCAGATAAGGCCTATGATATTCAGGCCAACGTGATGCAGCAGCAGGTCATCGCGGAAGCCGTGAAGATCCGGCAAGTGGAGAAAGAGCAGGAGATCAAGGTGCAAGAAGCCGAGATTTTACGGCATGAGAAAGAGCTGATTGCCACCGTTCTCAAGGGCGCCGAGATCGAGCGCAAAAGGATTGAGATGCTGGCCGAAGCTTCGCGTAACAAGACCATGGCGGAAGCCCAGGGTGCGTCGGCGGCCACGCGGCTGCAGGGCGAAGCCGATGCCGACATCATTCAGAGGAAGGGCGAAGCGGAAGCCAAAGCAATGAACGTGAAGGCAGAGGCATACCTTGAGTGGAATCAGGCAGCAGTGGTGGACAAACTGATTACGGGATTGCCGGAGGTGGTGCGCGCGATGGCGGCGCCGCTGGCCAACGTAGATAAGATCACCATCATTTCGACAGGCGATGGTGATGGCGCAGGCATGAGCAAGATCACGGGCGACATGACAAAAATCGCCGCCCAGATACCCGCACTTTTCGAGACGCTTTCGGGAATGCAGATGTCTGATTTATTGGGGAAAGTCCGAGGCATCAGCGACCGGAGGGGAACCGACGGCAAAGCAAACGGCCCGGCTCCCACGGCCTAGAGGAGGATGGAATGCCACTGCTCGATCGAGTGACCACTTTGATTAAAGCGAATCTGAACGACCTTGTGGATAAGGCCGAGGACCCGGAGAAGCTGCTGAAGCAGCTTCTGCTGGACATGCAAAACCAGTTCATGCAGGTGAAGACGCAAGTAGCCATTGCCATCGCCGACCAGCACCTGCTCGAGAAGAAGCAACGGGAGAACCTTGAGGCTTATCACGACTGGTTGAGGAAAGCGGAACTGGCGCTGCTGAATAATCAAGAGGATTTGGCGCGGGTGGCGCTGGAGCGCTCGCTGACTGCGGAGAACGCAGCCAAGAACTTCGCCGAGCAAATTGAAGATCAAGCGCAGCAAGTGCAAGTGTTGCGGGACGCGCTGCAGCGCCTGGAGCAGAAGACGACGGAGACGAAGGCCAAGTCCGAGCTATTGATCGCGCAGCACCGGCGGGCTCGATTGGCCATGCGGACTGGCGCGATGAGCGGCAAGGAGTTTGAAAACGAAGCCACGCTTTTTCGAATGCAATCGAAAGTGGCCGAGGCTGAGGCGCTGGGCCATGGGCACCGGATCGCCGGTGAGCTGAATGCGGAGCAAAGGCTGGCCGCGCTTGAGAGAACGGATCGAGTGGAGCGCTTGCTGGCGGATCTGAAAACGAAAGTAATTGCGAATGGATCTTCGCCAGACCATCTGCTGGCGGGGCCGGGCAAAGACGATGGAAGCAATCTTCCGTAGCTGTTCCGAACGATCTACCGCTCTTCGTCTCCTCTAGGCTGCGCGCCGCGGTCTCACCTCTATCTGTATCTGCTTGGAGATTTCTGCGCGCGCCTTACTTAGATTATGAGACTTCTGAAGGTTTATCCAAAACTCCGCAGTCACGCCGAAATAGCGGCCCAGCCGCAGAGCGGTATCCGCAGTGATGCCTCTGCGACCATGGAGGATTTCCGTAATGCGCGTGACTGGCACGTGCAGATCCAATGCAAGTTTATTGGCAGACAAGCTCAACGGTATCAAAAACTCCTCACGTAGCATTTCACCTGGGTGTGGAGTGACCCGTCGAATCTTCCAGCCCCCGGGGGCATGGAAGTGGAGTCTTGTCGCGGCTTGTTCATTCGTATTCACCTCAATGATAATCGGTTACTTGTACGTCGTGCGCCTCATCATCTTCCCACCGAAAGCAGACGCGGTACTGATCGTTGATCCGGATGCTGTGCTGTCCTTCGCGATCGCCTGAGAGCGATTGCAGATGGTTGCCGGGCGGAGCAATTAAGTCGGTCAGCTTCGCGGCCGCATCAACCTGAGCAATACGGGCGTGGCGATAACATCGCAGGGTGAAAGCTTTGTTGCTCTCGGAATACAATCGGCTCGAATATATAGATGTTCCAATGCCGCGGCCCGGTTCGGACGAAGTCCTGGTTCGGGTGGAGGCTTGCGGAATCTGCGGCAGCGACGTGCATGGGTACGATGGCTCAACCGGCCGGCGGATTCCACCGGTCATCATGGGTCACGAGGCGGCTGGAACGGTGGCGTCGACGGGTATGCCAGGCGCCAGTTTGCGGGAGGGCGACAGGATCACTTTTGATTCGACGATCTACTGTGGCGAGTGCGCATATTGCAGGCGCGGCGACGTCAACTTATGTGACCGGCGGCAAGTGTTGGGCGTCTCGACTCCGGAGTATCGGCGTGAGGGAGCGTTTGCCGATTTCGTCGTGATCCCTAAACGGATTGTGCATCACGTGCCGGCTGGGCTCCCCTTTATAGAGGCAGCGATGGTTGAGCCGCTCGCGGTAGCGGTTCACGCAGTGAGAATTTCAGAGGTGCCCGAAAACGCAATAACCCTGGTAGTGGGCGCGGGCATGATCGGTCTGCTGGTCTTGCAGGCCTTGCGGGAGGCGGTTCGCGCCCGTGGTTCCGCCTGTCAGGTCTTTGTCGTTGATGTGGATGACACGCGGCTGGAACTGGCGCGGCAACTGGGCGCGAGCGCGGCGTTCAATGCCAAGACCAATGACGCAGTGGCGGAAGTGCAGAGGCTTACGTCCGGCGTGGGTGTGGACGTGGCCCTGGAAGCAGTAGGCACTACTGCAACTATCAAGACAGCGATCGAGAGCGTAAGAAAGGGCGGGACAGTGACGCTGATCGGCAACGTGGCGCCCACTGTGGAGATTCCGTTGCAGGTCGTGGTCGGCCGGCAGATCCGATTGCAGGGCTCCGCGGCCTCCGCCGGAGAATACCCGGAGTGCATCGATATGCTTTCACGCGGAGCAGTGGACGTGAAGCCGCTCATCAGTAGGGTTGCTCCTTTGGGGGAGGGGCCGGAATGGTTTGAGCGGTTGCATGCGCGCGAAGCGAACCTGATGAAGGTCATTCTCACTCCAAACGGCGATTTGGCAAAAGAAGACTGCGCATGAGCGATGGGTTATTCGACCTGACGGGTCGTGTCGCGATTGTGACTGGTACCAGTCGCGGCTTGGGGCAGCAGTTCGCCAGCGCGTTGGCGAAGGCGGGCGCAGACTTGGTGCTGACCAGCCGGAAGCGCGAGGCGTTGGCTGACTTTAAGGCGGAGATCGAGAAACTGAAAAGGACTTCGGCCGTATCGACATTCTGGTGAACTACGCCGGAATGAATATACGCAAACCGGCGCTGGAAGTGACTTGGGAGGATTGGAATCAGATTCTGGAGACCAATCTTCGGGGCAGCTTTTTTGTCGCTCAGGCAGTGGCGCGCCGCATGATGCCACGGGGTTATGGCCGCATCATCAATATCGGATCCGTCACCAGCGTGAACGGGTATGCGGGGTTGGCTCCCTACGGCGCGAGCCGGGGCGGCGTTAAACAACTCACGATGAGCTTGGCTGATGATTGGGGCAAATACGGCATCACCGTCAACTGCCTGGCGCCAGGCTGGTTTCGGACCGAACAGAACAAATTAATGTATGAGGACAAAGAATGGGTCGAGTATTTGAAGGATCGCATTCCCCTAAAGCGACCGGGAGCGCCGGGAGACCTGGATGGCGCAGTGGTATTTCTTGCTTCCGAAGCCAGCCGCTACATAACGGGCCAAACCTTGCTGGTAGACGGCGGAATTTCGACTGGGGCGGTGCGCGCGCTGCCGCCGCCCCCGGCCCGCTAAGTGATTATTTGTTCTGCAACCCAATGTAGACGTCCACGTGGGCCGATGCCGGATCGTTTGGCGATTTGTAATGTACTTCGTAGTCTGTTTTGTAGGCGCGATGCAACTGATCCGGTTTCTCAAGAGACCAGACACGCTTCCATAAGTTCACGACCATCTCCGGAGGTGGGCCACCCTCGGCCGTAAACAACCCGTATGTGCCGGAGACTACGGTGCGTGACGCCAATCCCGCTGGAACCTCATTGCCCGAGGCGACTCTAGCGCCCAGCAGGTACGTGTACGGCCCATCTTTATCGCTCTCGTAATCCGAATAAACGGCTACGATCCGGGAATCAACGCGGTTCGGAATCCGGGCAAGAAAGTTATCCGCTTGAAGCCGGGTCCATAGTTTTGAAATCGGCCCGTTCCCGGTCGTTTCCTGCGCGTTCGTGGTACGAGCTTCGACTCCCACGACGGTAAATTTATCCACGTGTAATTGGACCAGGTTCATTTCATCGGCTCCGGCAGAAAGCAATGAGAGGAGCGCAACCGCGGCGATTGCAAATAGGCAAGTTGCGGAGGTCAACTTCATGTTGTCATCTGCCGCCGTTCAACTGCTTGCCGGGCTCAGGTGGGCTCCCGAACTCCCGCTGACCACGGCGCGTGGCTTTGGATTCGATGGCGAGCCTTGCTGCAATGGGTAGCTTGGAAAGAAGGGCAGTCAATACGCGGTAACGCCAGCCCGGTATGACGAAGAGCTTTCGCCGGCTTAGACCGGCGAGGGAGGCGTCCACGACTTCATCCGCCGTCAACCACAAGGAGGGTCCAGCAAGTTTGTGGCGCT
>CAXUCT010000068.1:4905-8730 GCA_964249415.1 uncultured Bryobacteraceae bacterium
TCCATCTTGTCGTGAAACTCGGAATAGGTGAAACCGGGGCACAAGGCTTGCACGGCTACATTGGATTGAACAGCGCGCAACTCGAGATAAAGGCCTTCGGTGAAAGCGGTCATCCAGCTCTTGGTGGCCGAGTAACTGGTCGATCCGGGACGCCGCACCCAGGCGGCTACAGAGGCAACATTGATGACGCCGCCGAAATTACGGGGAACTAAATTCTGTAAAGCTGCATGTGTCAGGCGAACGGTGGCGAGGATATGGAGCCTGTGCATGCTTTCCTGCGTTTCAACGGGAAGTTCCCAGAAACGGCCTTTGGCGCCGAATCCCGCGTTGTTAATAAGCAACGCAAGACGCTGTTCACTCTTGATGCGCTCGGCGACGGCGAAGAGATCAGACTCCACGATCAGGTCGGCTTGGAGTGTCTCAATGCTTGAGCCGTATTGCCTTGACATCTCGTTCGCGAGCTGAAGGAGGCGGTCTCTACGCCTGGCGATCAGAAGCAGATCGTGTTCGGGTGCAAGTTTGCGGGCAAACGCAGCACCGATTCCGCTTGAAGCACCGGTAATGGCAACCACTGTTCTCGGCAATACAAACTCCTCGCGTTGGAGCGGACGTCAGACCACCTGTCAAGCGGTCAAAACCTATTTGACTACATGAACGCAACGACAGGGGACGTGCTGACGGAGTATTAGCGAGGAGAGAAAAGGCTGAGCTGCGCTTCGGTGCTGCCTCTTTGCCCGGCGCCTCTCGGAAAGCGGATGCGACGAAGTTCTCCATAGGGGCCCGATGCGGGATCCAGAAACACGCGCTCAGACTTACCATCCGGCGCGAAGGCAATGGAGCGTATGAGCTCGGCATTGCCCAGCCAGGGACAGAGTTGATAGACCTTTCCACTAGGGAGCTTGTTGCTCCAGACATCTTGATGGAGCTTGGCTTCTGCTTCCTCGCTCGAATTGGCGTAAATGGAAATGGCCCGATCGACAGGGGCGACCACTGTGTCCACTTCCGTGCTCCCCGTCTGGTCTTGGGCTTCGTACATGCGGACCATGTACCTTTGACTCATGTTGAAGGCCTTATTTCCTGTGCTAAAGAACGTATCGGCTGTAATCTTTTGAGTAACAGTTCGATAGCCCACCTCCACGACGGCGTGCAAAAGGGAAAAGGCGTCTGGAGCATGAAGCTCCGGACGCCCTTTCAGACCAATGCAGAGAAGCCTATCGTTCTCCGGTGATCTCGACAGAGGCCGCCTGAGTAGTTCCTGCGGCCCACATGGCCTGAGCCGCCCACATGGATTGGGCACCCCACATGGCCTGCGCGCCCCACATTGCCTGAGCGGCCCACATGGCCTGCGTGCTGGAGGGACTGGCTGCGCCCCACATCGCTTGCGCACCCCACATGGCTTGATTACCGCTCAGAACGGAGGCGCCCCACATGGCTTGGGCACCCCACATCGCTTGCGCTCCCCACATGGCTTGCGCAGCCCACATCGATTGAGAGCTCGACGGGGTCCCGGCAGCCCACATTGCTTGGGTGCCCCAGAGAGAAGAAGGATCGTAGGAAAGCGTCACCACGCCGGTGTTGTTGTCATAGTTCGCTGTAGGTGACATGGCGGTTACTCCGGCAGGCACGTTATTGATGTTCGAGAGAGCCGCCGCAAGATCCATGTAGCCGGCCCCGACCGTGAAGATGTCGTAGTAGTCAACGTAAGTGCCGGTTGAGTCTGTAACGGTGCTGGAAGCAGGGAACGTCTTGGACGCAGACTGCATCAGCAGAAGCTTTACTTGATCTGGCGTGAGACTAGGATTTGCTTGGAGCAGGTCGGCAACCGCACCGGTCACGACGCCGGTCGCCATGCTGGTGCCGTTCAGGATGAAGAAGTTGTTAGAGACTGCCGAAGGCGCAGCCGTTGCTTTCGGTCCGAGAGGACTTAGCGGGAGGGTCTGGTAATACGAGAGCGGAACCGCATTGGCCGGGTACTCATGTTGCAGAGTGGATCCCGGCACAAGGAGAGAGACGATCTGGTTGCCCGGGGCAACGACATCGGGCTTCACGATGTGATCGACCTGAGTGGGCCCTTTTGAGCTATAGCTGGCAATGAGATCGTCAGTGCGGGTGAAGGTGCCTTCGGTCTTCATGGCTCCGACAGTAATCACATAGGGATCGTTGCCGGGAGCATTGATCGTACCGTATCCCTGTTCGCCAAAGCTGTTGTCACGGCCATCATTTCCAGCTGCGACAACCACGGTGATGCCAGCCTTCCAAGCTGCTTCCACAGCCTGACACAGGGGATCTTGCGTGTAGCTCTCATACACCGGCCGTCCCAAAGACAGATTCATCACGCGGATATTCAAGACGTTCTTCAGGTAGATAGCGCCCTCAATCGCTAGAATGACGTTGCTGTCGGAGCCCTGACCGCTTTGATCCAAGACCCTGAGGTCGACCAGGTTCACTCCAGGAGCAACGCCCTTAAACAAGCGGTTGCAGTTACGGCATGACGAACCGGTGCCGTTGGAGGCAATGATGCCCCCAATGTGTTGCCCGTGGCCATATTGATCCGGAGCTGGGGAGGAAGGGGGAAGGGGTGAGCCCACCGGAAGCGACGCAACCCCGCTCGCGAACAGGTTGGCGGCCGCATTGGCGAGGTTCGTGTTCGTGAAGTCGTAGCTGTACATCTTCTTGCTAATATTCGGATCCGGGTTCAACCCGCTGTCAAGCACCGCTACCCCGATGCCGCCTCCGTTCAGGCCGGCACTCCAAGCCGTAGCTGCATTGATAGCCGCGGCCGTGTTGTCCAGCTTGGCGTGTATGGGGCGGTCAGGCGTGATGAACACCACCTCACCGTCCCTTGCCAGCTCGCGCGCAGCGGAAGGGGCAAGATTGTAAACCCCAGCCTTGATAGCGTGAAACCGCTGTTCCACGCTCCCGCCGTGCTCTATCACTTTTTTATCCTTGACGTCGTCCGGGGCGCTCTTCCATTGGACGATTACGCGCACATTGGTGTCTGGATCGGCATCCTGCAGGTCCTTGGAGACCTTAGGGCCGTCCTTGGGCGCTGCCGAGCAGATAACTGCAGCAAAATTCATCGCTAGTCTAGCTCTTTTCATCAATTGTCCTTTAGTTATCCGCTTCGTCAGCCTACGAAAATGCAGCTTAACTTTCGGCGGTCAAGACGCTTATCGGGACTGCCGGAGCAACTTTGAATGCCGCGCGCGGCTTAGCCCGTTTCACTGGTACGGGCGGAGGCAGCGCGACGCCTCATACTTTGGAATGGAGATCCCTTATGCCACCCAACACTTCTGAGAAACCTGTGAACGCTCGGCTCTCGCCTGCGCCGGCACTGGATGCCGAACAGATTTCGCTGGCTGTTGAAGAGGAGTTGCAGAGTACGCCTTTCATCGACATACACACGCATCTATACATGCCCGCGCTCGGGAAGCTGGGCCTATGGGGTATTGATGAGCTGATTACCTATCACTACTTAGAGGCTGAACTATTCCGCTACTCGTCAGTGAGCCCGGCGGAGTATGGGTCGTGGGGTAAGCGCCAGCAGGCGGACCTGATCTGGCGCACCTTATTTATCGAGAACACGCCTGTGTCAGAAGCAACCCGTGGAGTGGTCGCAGTAATGAATGCCTTCGGTCTAAACACCGAAGCGGCTGATCTTACGGAAGCTAGGGCATTCTTCGGTGAACAGGAACTTGCTTTGCACATCCGGCGGGTATTTCGGTTGGCGGGGATCAGTGAAGTAGTCATGACAAACGACCCGCTTGACCCCGAAGAGACGACGCTTTGGGAAAACGCCGCTCCTCTCGACGCTCAGTTTCATGC
>CAXUCT010000068.1:8740-10689 GCA_964249415.1 uncultured Bryobacteraceae bacterium
GGACCGAATGCTTGAGAAGTGGCAAGAGCATGCACCTGTGCTGTCCGCCAAAGGTTACGCGGTCGAAGCTGAGCTGGGCGGCAATACCACCAAGGAGTTGCGCCGCTTCTTTGCTGATTGGCATGCAATGATGCAGCCGGTATACATGGCCTGCTCCTTGCCGGACACTTTCGCCTATCCCGAAGAGAGTGTTCGCGGGCGTTTGCTTCGAGACGTTGTACTTCCCGCGTGCCGTGAGTTCGATATCCCTTTGTCGCTTATGGTCGGCGTGCGGCGCCAAGTGAATCG
The DNA here is from genome assembly GCA_964249415.1 of uncultured Bryobacteraceae bacterium. GTDB lineage: Bacteria > Acidobacteriota > Terriglobia > Bryobacterales > Bryobacteraceae > Bog-105. Next base: position 9,029 of record CAXUCT010000068.1, read on the forward strand.
GGCTATCAAACTGGCCGGGGACGCCGTAGGCAGGGCGGATCTCCGCGCGGTAGAAAATCTGTGCCGTGATTTCCCCGGCAACCGTTTTCTAGTGAGCGTTCTAAGCCGGGAAAATCAGCACGAACTGTGCGTCTATGCGAGAAAATTTGGCAATCTGCTGCCGTTCGGGTGCTGGTGGTTTCTCAACAACCCCTCTATCGTGGAGGAGATCACACGCGAACGCATCGAGATGCTCGGGTTTAGCTTCATCCCACAACATTCCGACGCCAGAGTTTTGGAGCAGTTGATTTATAAATGGAAGAATACGCGGCGAACAATGAGCCCAATTCTTACGGACACGTACCGGCTGCTGATGCAAGATGGGCGTCCTGTTACCCGTGCCGGGATAAAGAAAGACATCGCTGAGCTGTTCCGGTCGAACTTCGAACGCTGCGTTCATTTGGAGGGCGGCGAGACGGATTCCGCCGCGGTCTGAGTGCCGTCCGCATTACGTGTTCACGCCGGATGCCAGGAAACCGCCATCTACCGCGAGACACTGGCCGGTAAGGAAGCTGGCAGCGTCGCCGGCCAGGAAAACCGCGGCTCCTACGAGTTCCTCCAGATTGCCAAAGCGCTTCATGGGAGTACGGGTAAGCAGTTCCCGGCCACGCTCGGAGCCATCCAGAAGGGCGGCATTGAGAGCGGTCCGGAACACGCCCGGCGCAATCGCGTTCACGTTGATGCCCTTCTGCGCCCACTCCACTGCAAGACTACGCGTCAAGCTTAGGACGCCTGCCTTCGAGGCAGCATAAGCCGCTACTTCGAAAAATCCTACGAAAGAGGTTAACGAGGCGATGTTGATCACACGGCCGCGGCCGCTGGCAACCAGCGGCTGATAGAAGCTTTGGCAGGAGCGAAGGGTGCCGGTGAGGTTCACATCCAGCAACGCATTCCATTCGCCCTCCTCCATTTGGATGCTGGGCTTGCGGAAGGTATGTCCGGCCGCGTTTACCAAAATGTCAACTCGCCCCAGCTGCGCGCACACTGCGTCACGTAAGCTGTCGATAGACGCTCTGTTTGCAGCGTCGACAGTCATACGCAGACTCTTCTTTCCGGATTGTTGAATTTCGTTCGCCACCTCTCGAACCAAAGTCTCGCGACGTCCTGTTGCTACGACATCGGCTCCGGCGCCAGCCAACCCAAGTGCTATGGCGCGACCGATGCCTGAAGTCGCGCCCATGACGACAGCAACGCGCCCCGTTAAATCGAAAAGTTGTTCTGGCATATGTCCTTAATGAGTAGTATCCGAAACGGAATCTCGTGCGATAGATTCTTAATCAACGGATGATGCAACTTTTTGCCCTGACATCGGTCGCTGTACTTACCGTTGGGATATGCGGAGCAGAACCCTCCGCCCCGGATCTACTCGCGAAGATATCGGAACGCTACAAAATTATGCACACGTTCCTGATTGATGCCGATGTTCACATCACTTTATACCGGCAGGGACAAACCGCGGTGGCCGCGCAGCACATGATGTTGGCCGAAGGTGGGCAGGGGGTGTTCCGTGCGGAGCTGAGCGAAGGCGGTCTGACACAAATCCGCGTAAGCGATGGGAAGATTACCTGGAAAGCATTGCCACAACAAAAGGTTTGGTCGAAGCAGGAGGCGGCCCAAGACGT
>CAXUCT010000068.1:10699-14286 GCA_964249415.1 uncultured Bryobacteraceae bacterium
GACGATGCTCCCACGGACTTTCAGGGCAAAGACCTGTCGGGTCAGACAGAGCGCTCCTTCATCACGCGCTACACCGGGCTCGTGCGTTATTCCCCCATCGCCACGATCGAAAAGACTGATCGAGTGAAATTCAACGGCAGCAAAGTGGATTGTTGGGTTTTACGCATTCCAACGCCGGGGGTACTAAGTCAGCTATACGTGGCGAAAGATAGCTTGCTTGTACTTCGCCACAAAGAAACTCAAGTTCGTCCAGGTACGCCGCCGACCGAAGTGATAACGGAGTACAAACGAATTACGATCGGGATGCCGCGGGCGGAACTGTTCGAGTTCCAGCCCTCCAGCGGCAGCCGCGAGGTGGCGGAGGTGTCGCTTCCAGGGGAGAGCAATGCCAGCCTTGTAGGGCAGCGGGCGGCGGACTTTACTTTAAAGCCCAGGAACGGCGAGCCGGTGCATTTGGCGGCGCTCCGCGGGAAGGTTGTGATGCTTGATTTCTGGGCCACCTGGTGTCAACCCTGCCGGCGCGAGCTGCCCATTATTGAGGCCTTAAGCCGCAAATATAAAGAGCGGAATGTAGTGGTCCTCGGAATTAATGACGAAGATGTCTCAATCGCCAAACACTTCTTAGAGAAAAATCATCCGGATCTCGAAACGCTTCACGACTCCCGAAGAAGCGTGCATCGCACTTACGGTTGCGATGCGATTCCAACAGTCATCGTAATTGATCCGCAGGGAAAAGTTGTGGCACACTTCGTTGGCCAGAGACCTGAGGAGGTGCTTGTGGCGGCCTTAAAGGAAGCAGGCATGCAGTGAGCGCGAACACCCTAAGGCACAGAATTACCACCAGCGGGCTTGCAGTCGTCGCATCCGCTTCCTTGTTAGCAGCGCCGGCCAAGGCGAAGCAAGCAACAGCGTTATCGGGCCCACAAACAGACACTAGCTTTATCGCGCCGGACGGCACTGCCCACGTGACCAGGGTGGTGCCCGTGCCCGGGACGATTAGCCCGGAAGCGCAGAGAGTTCTGTCAAGGCAGGTGTCAGACGCAACCGTCCCGGAGACCTTAGAACAGCGCCGCGCGAAAACCGACGCCTGGCAGAAGAGAGCTGGCGAGGAATCACGGTCGTTGTACCCGGTGAAGAGCGTCGAAGACCGGATGATGGCCGGAGTTCCCACGAAAATGATTACTCCGCTGACGATTCCGGAGGAGAAGAGGGACCGGGTGCTTATTAATGTGCACGGTGGAGGCTTCAACTCTGATTCCGGCTCACTCACTGAAACAATCCCTCTGGCGAACCTGACGCAGACAACCGTGATTGCAGTGCTGTATCGGCTGGCGCCGGAACACCCGTACCCTGCTGCCGTAGAGGACACCATTGCCGTTTACAAAGAGATTTTAAAGACACACAAGCCGGGGAACGTAGCGCTTTACGGGACCTCGGCAGGAGCCATCCTCACTGGGGAAGTAGCTGTGAGACTGAGGCAAATGCGTCTTCCGCTTCCGGGTGCGCTCGGCATCTTTTCGGGAAGCGGAGATCTAAGCCAAGCGGGGGATTCGCAAGCCATTTTTGCCCTGAACGGCTTCTCCGGACCGTTGACGGCGCCTTCGAAACACGAACAACCGAATGCTTACCTGAGTGCTACCGATCCCAAGGACCCCGTCGTTTCGCCGCTTTACGCAGACCTGAAGGATTTCCCGCCGGCTCTGTTGATTACCAGTACGCGAGATCTGCTTCTCAGCGGTACCACGATTTTTCACCGCGCCCTGCTGCGGGCCGATGTAGACTCGCGCTTGGTGGTCTTCGAGGCCCTGCCGCACGCGTTCTGGAATGACCCTAATCTGCCGGAAGCAAAGGAAGCCGACAGAATCATGGCCCGCTTTTTCGATACTCACCTTGGCAAATAAATTTGAGCCTCCTCAATTAGCAGATTTGCCTTTTACACCTACCGCAACTTGGTTCCAGCAGACCGGACGAGTTATTCAATATCCATTGCAGCCTATGTCCTAACGCCCAGCAAACGAATTTCACCTGTGTCACCTTCCTGGATTTCTTCATCGATAAAATCTTCCCGCATTAGGCGCTTAGGCGGTCACGATATTTTGCTCTAGGGTGCCCGTACTTTGTTCCCGAGGTAGGGCACACTTTTGTCATCACCAGGTAATCTCGGCAACTCGCAACACCTTGCGGCATCTGATTTAGCTGGAAGGATTCTCACATGAAAGCTGTTCAACTGCACGCGTATGGAGATGTGGATCAACTTAGGTATGAGGACGTGCCCACGCCGCAGCCTGCCGGCGATGAAGTACTTGTCAGAGTAATTGCCACGAGCATAAACCCGGTAGATTGGAAAATTCGCAGCGGAAAACTCAAAGATCGGATGCCCTTGCAATTCCCCTATATTTTGGGCCGCGACGTTTCGGGAGAGGTCGTAGAGGTAGGGGCGGACGTCAAGGATTTCGAGTCCGGTCAGAAAGTGATGGGCTTTGTGAACGGCAGTTACGCTGAGTATTTAACGGCCAAAGCAACTGCGCTTACTCTCCTCCCCGATGGTTTGGATCAAATCAAAGCAGGGGCGCTTCCGTTAGTAACACTCACCGGCGCGCAACTGATAGAAAAAGGAGTGCAGCCTAGGGCCGGCGAAACGGTGCTGGTCACTGGCGCTGTGGGCAATGTGGGGCGCACTGCCGTACATGTCGCGAAACAGCACGGTGCAAAAGTCATCGCGGGTGTCCGTGCCGAGCAAAAGGAGGCAGCCGCCGCGCTCGGTGCACATCGGGTGATAGCGCTTGATGACGAACAGGCGATTGCGGCGCTCGAACCGTTGGATGCGATCGCGGACACGGTAAACGGCGACACCATCGCAAGGCTGATTCCGAAGCTGAAGCAATCGGGACGCATCGGCTCAGTGGTGGGCAAGCCAGCGGCGGCCGATAAAGCAGGAATACCGGTAACGGCTGTTCAGGCCCAACCGGACGCGGCGCGCCTCCACCAGCTTGCGCGGGACTTCCAAGCGGGCGATCTCAAAATTCCCATCAATCGCACATTCAAGCTAGCTGATATCCGGGAAGCCCAAAAGTTCGCCGAGGAAGGGGCCAACGGGAAAGTTATTTTAATTCCTTAGACTCTCCGGCTTTGTACTGCCTTATTGTTTTGGTTTTTTCTTCCCGAACTGCTGCAGCAGGGAGTTGACCGGATCGTCGGCTGGCTTCTGTTGCGCACCGTTCTGCGGGGGTGGTGCTGCCGGCTGTCCGCCCAGCAAGCCGCCGAGAACTCCTCCAACTCCTTTTTTGCCGATTACTGACCCAACAAGTTTCGATGGATCGCTGGCGGTGGGAAGCAGGTTGTTGAGCTTCATCTTCGCCAGCGACTGCATGTCGGGTGTAAAAGTCGGATGAGCTATGGTCCCCGTGACCAATACTGGGATTACCAATTCGCCTTTATTGTTGGTTAGCGCGGTGTTCATGAAACCGCCGATCTGAGAACCGCCGACGCTTTGACTCGGCCCGCTTGACAGCACAGCACTCAAATGCATGTCGATGGCCTGGTTTACCAGGTTTAACGTCCCGGACCCGCCGAGTGAACCTGCGCTC
>CAXUCT010000069.1:0-14281 GCA_964249415.1 uncultured Bryobacteraceae bacterium
CTGAGCGTGCTGCATACGTGGGGTCAGAACGTCCTGCATCATCCACACGTCCATTGCGTGATTCCGGCCGGTGGTCTTTCGGTTGATCGCCAACGCTGGATTCGCCCGCGCTACGCATTCTTTCTACCCGTGAAAGTGCTCAGTCGTGTGTTCCGCGGTAAGTTCACGGCAGGACTGAAAAGAGCCTTTCGGAAAGGGCAGTTGACCTTTCCAGGCAGTCTTCAGCCCCTTGCGAAAGAGGCGGCCTTCCGTTCCTTTCTTCGATCCCTATTCCGCCAAGACTGGGTCGTGTATGCCAAGCCGCCGTTCGGCGGCCCGCAGCACGTCCTTCACTACTTGGCTCGTTACACCCATCGTGTGGCCATCTCCAACCACCGGCTCGTAAACTTCGCCGATGGTCAAGTGACGTTCCGCTGGAAGGATTATGCACATGGCAGCAAACAGAAGCTGATGACTGTGACAGCGGAAGAGTTCCTGCGACGCTTTCTTCTTCATGTGCTCCCGACTGGTTTTGTGCGCATCCGCTTCTTCGGCTTCTTAAGCAACCGACGACGTAAGTCCCTGTTGCCGCTCTGCCGACAACTGCTGATGGCCTCTCCGCGCAGTCTCACTTCTATCGAACCCAAAGCATGTTCTCGGGCTGTATGGCAATGCCCTCGTTGCGGCGGCTCCATGCTCTTGATGCAGCGTTTTACCGCTCTGGAACTCCAGTCGCAATCGCTGGAACGGAGGATTCACTTTGATAGTTCCTAACCGTTCGCAAGTCACGAGCTCAACGAATGGTTCGGCCTGTAGACGATACGTGTGTCTTGCTTACCGCGCCAGCAGACTTTCCACTGATTCAGGCTCAATCAGCAGCCACTTACTTCACCACATCCAGCTCTGGAACACGTTCCGAGCGGACCGCATCTGCACTTCTCAGTGCTTCCGCCCTCCATCCAAAGCTTCGAAAGCTATTGAAATCCCATAGCGGCTGTTTGCCAAACTGGCCGCGTCCACCGCAAACGCGCTCGCCTTCCTTCAAACGGCTCAATCTAAACTGATCCGGCGATCTGCCTCCGACCGCTAACCGCAGCTTGTCGCGCCGGATCACTCCAGATTGATTTCTAACGTCAGGGCGGATCTATGGCGGCGGTAGTTGGTGCAGTATTCGGTTTGTGCTTGATCCAGGAGCTATCGGACGCATACGGCACGATCTCAGACGTCTCGCGAGTCGCGCAGTGCGAACTCGGCAGTTCTAACGTCGTCGTCTACGTGAACAGAGTCACCTTAGTGGCTGACCAGCTTTTCGGCGATTTTTTCACCTTTCAACGAGTTCAGCCGGTTGGGATCTGTACGAAGGCAAAGCCGGTACTGCGTGAGAGCTTCGGAATACCGGCCAGCATCCACGAGCATGTCGGCTAACATTTCGCGGGCGGGCAACTCGACTTCTCCTTTCCCTTGGCGGTCTTGTCTGTCAGCCACACTGTTTATAAGAGTGACCGCGGTTAGCATATGGCCCTCCGCAAACGCCAGCCAAGCGTGAGCCTCATCGCGTTCACCAGTCATCGAGTCAGCGACATAAGCGTAACTGGTCTTTCTAACTTCATCGAGTTTGCCATCAAAACTCGCCACCGCTGCCTGTGCCGCTAGGAGGTCCCGGAGATGGCCGGAGGCAACGGCCCTTGCCCAGTAAACAACGGCTTGGAAATCCGGTTCGGCATCTGCCGGAACAGGCATCACTTGCGCCGCTTTCCAATCGTGAATCTCGAGCAGGTAGAGTGACGGAAAACGCACACGGACGTAGTTAAACATGCCTTCCATGTCGCCAAGTTGTTCCTTCGGAATCTTCAGCGCTTCTGTCTCGATCTGCTTCGCTCTAACGAAGTCGCCTGTTTGCAGATATGCATACTCCAGAAAGTTCATGGCATGGAGCATGTCTGGAAACGATTTCTGCTCTTCGGCGATTTCTTCCGATCTGATATTGGTCTTGATATCCTCATCCCACATGCCCAAACGCGCGAAGATGTGCGATGGCATGTGGACCGCGTGGGGTGAAGCCGGCGCAATTTGGGCGTAGCGTCTAGCGGCAGTTAGGGCCTGAGTGGCCAAGACCGGGTTGTCACAGGCATGGATTAGATAATGTGCCGCACCAGGGTGGTCCGGTTGCCGAGTGAATACATCATTAATGATGACGATCGCCTCGCGGGTAATCGCGAAGTTGTCCCTTTTTGCGTCAGGAGAGGTTAGAAGAGAAAGAGCGTAGAAAAGCGACGCTTCGTCGTCATTTGACCACGATGTGTGTACTAGCCTTATTGCGTCAGAGTACGCCTTACGGCGAGCCTCAAAGCTTCGGGCAGGATCGCCTTCGTAGAATGCTGCCGCGGCATTGATATAGGCGCGCTCCCGATTGGTGTGGATGGGTTGACTTTTGGCTTCTTGGACAAGCTTCGCTCCCTGGGCTAGCTCTTGGGCCGTGGGTCGGTCCCAGAGTTGCCGGTACAAGCTCATTGCCTCGCCCCAGTACGCCATAGCGCATGACGGATCGCGCCCGCTGATCTGATGGAACTCGAGGCGCGCATTCTTGAAGCTAAATGAGTGCAGCAGTGCGACAGCGTGCGTGAAATCCGTCTGATCTTCAGCGGAACAGGAGATCGAGAATGAAACGGTGCCCAGAGAGGAAGCGACTACCGGTTCTTCATGGTGATGATGATGCTGCTCTTGTGCGGGGGTAACAGTGCAGACCAACAGTGCTATCAAAGCAGTCTTATCTGTATGGAACAACATCAAGTCCGACTTTCTCACAGGCTGATCCAGCAGTTCTATCCGGACGAACGGCTATCCGGGAAACAGTGCCCAACCCTCACAGATCGTGGGTAGTCCGGAAGGATTTAGGAACCTCGATTCGCGAGACTCGGCCGGTCGCAAGTGAGATAGGCGAAGATCGGGAACTGTAAAGCTGAGGTACCGGTAACTCGCCAACGGCAGCCTTCACCCGAACATCATATTTTGAGGCGATACGCTCGGATTAGCGCCGCCCAACGCCCTCTATTGCGTGCAGCGCCTTTTGAAAGGTTCGTTCGATGTATTCACTCTGACGACGCTCATTGCCTTTATGCGAGAGATCGCGCGACCGTAAGGCGGCCGTGACATCGTCTGCGTTAGCCCCGCGTGAGAGAGCGTAAACCGTGTACGCAAGGTCAATTCTGGTGTTGTCGCCTAGATACTTTGGATCGGATCGAAACGCTTCGATTGGCTTCAAGTTTTCTGTTGAGCGCAACTCGGTTCGCTCCCACCGAGTCGCAACCCGCTCCCTTTCTATTTGTTCTTTTTCAAGCTGGGATCGCACGCTGGATAAAAACGTTTCGGCCTCGGGATATGCGTTGCCCGTTGCTTCGATGATGCGAACAAATGGATGGAGTCCGGTGTCAGGATCGATGTATTTGGGCTTGCGGTTCGTGAATCCGGCCAATCGGCCGAAGTGGCGCCAGTCCGCTGCGCCGGTATCGCCGCGGAACCTTTCGGCTAACGCTCGTGCCGCAGCGGTTCCCAAATCCTTGCGCAGCCGTTCAGGATGTTTAAGCCATGCTTGAAAATTACCCGGAGATGTCTCGACGACCAACGCCGGCTGGAATCCGCTTCGCTTCATCGCTGACACTGCGTTGGCACTCAAATCATCGATCAGGCTCAGATGATGCTCCCCATTTGGGCGGACATAAATGTTCCGCCCTGCCATGTTCTGATGCTTGAGCCACCCGACCGAACGCTGAAGAGTGTCTTTGTCCCAGATCCTCGGCAACATCATGGGCTGCGCATCTGCTTTAAATAATCCGATTTCAAATACATCGCATCCCATCGCAACCGCCTGCATACGAACCGCGTCCTTGGTCCTATCCATGCCAGTTCCTTTATTTAGAAGGGGTTGGCCGGTTGCGATTCGGACAGCGGGCGCAGTAATTCTATCGAATTGCCGCCTAAAGCGGAGCGGATACGAGCAAACGCCTACAATTAGGGAAGATGCCCGGTGCAGTATTGACTGGACGATTCTGGAGACGCGGGCTCCTGCTGTTACTCGCTCTTGGGGTCGCAGTATATGGGTACGGACAACTTTGGTTTTCCCGTCCGGCCGAACCTCCAACAGGCGACAGTCCGACCGCTCAGTTAGCCCGCGCCAATTACTACGCCAAGCTTGGAAACTGGGATGCCGCTGGCCCGATCTTCCGGCGTGTCGAAATCACGTTCACGTCCATCGGCGATGCGCGCAACGCTCTGTACGCCCATGTGAGTAGGCTCGAAGCTGACATCGAAAGCTCTAATCTGCAGCAGGTCTCAGATGAGCTGGCACGAACCATCGCTCGGCCGGAGGTTCAACGTGACCTTCCGCTGAAACAACGGTGTCTGGAGGTAAAAGGAAACGTCGACCTGAATCGTGACGGGGTGTCGGCCCGTAAATCCTTTGAAGAACTGGAACGCGTGGCGAATCTTCGGCACGACGTTGACAGCGCTTCCAGAGCATCCGGTGAGCTTGGGATTATCTCGTTCCTTGAAGGTAATTCGTCCGAGGCGAGCAAGCGCGTTTTACAAGCCCTCTTTCACGCCCACTTAGCAGGGGACGTTGGCGCCGAGATTCGCTACTTGTCTTTGTTCGGGCAAGGGATGGCAGAGAATAAAGGAGCAACTCAGGCACTTTGGCCGCTGAACCGTGCCATAGCGATCGCGCGACGTACACCTGGAGCGGGTTTTCCTAAGATGGCGGTTTCGGGGCGTGCCAGCGCCCTTACACAGCTCGGTCGCTTCTCGGAGGCTCATCAAGTTGTCGAACTTGGGTTGAATTATGCCCGCCAACGTGGATATTTGGGCTATCAGGTGGACATGTTGGCGGTTGGAGGCCAACTTGCCCGAGCCGAGGGGAACAATCAAACCGCACTCAGCCTCTATTTGCAAGCCACCGCGCTGGCGCGCCAAATCCATTTCAATCGTGGGTTAGCCGAAGTCGATGCGCAGCTCGCGTCACTCTACCAACGCGCGGGGAATCTTCCTGAGGCGGAAAAGTTCGCTCGCGAATGCACTCAATCTCATCGCGAGTTGGGCGAGGTCTATGAACTCCCACATCATCTTGCAATCGAGGCGAACATTCAAGCAGCGTCTGGTGAGGTGAATGCGGCCCAGCGCACGTTTGAGACTGGCGAGCGAATTGTCGGAACGATGTTGGCAAACAGCCCTACGCCCTCGGTCAAACGCGCCGTGGTGTCAACAATGAGTGAGCTATTCGTCGGCCACTTTGAGCTTGCGGTTAAGCAAGGGGACTTAACAAAGGCCTATGGAGTTATGGAAGAAGCGCGCGGTCGAGTTACTGCTGATCGAGTCTGGGCAGAAGCCGACGGTCGGGTTTCTCGAAAACCCGCTGAGGTTACCGCTGCTGAACGGAAGTTGGCGCTCCTGCAAATCAAATTGCTCGATTCCACCAGCGAACAGGACCGGGACAAGCTTTCGGATTCCATCGTAGATGCAGAGAATGAACTCTCAATCCCGAACCATCCCCCAATTGAAAATGCTCCTTGGCGCCGTCCTGAACTTATCGATCTCCAGAGAACAATCGCATCGGACGAAACTCTACTCGAATATGTCGTTGGCGACGACGCCTCGTATTGTCTCGCCATTACAGCAACGGGGGTTGAGGCTTTTCCTCTTCCTGCTCGAAGCGTGATCAGAAATCTCGTCGATGCCTTTCTGGTAGCGATTCAGAAAAACCGCGATGCGAAAGCTGAGGGCTCGGCGCTCTATTCAGCGATCCTGAAACCTGTGATCGAGGGTCGAAGTACACCCAAGATAGTTGTCATCCCCGACGGAAATCTATACCAAGTGCCGTTCGCCGCTCTTAGCGCCGACGGCGAAAAATATCTGCTCGAATCGCACACAATCAGTTACGCGCCCTCGGGTACCGTCTTTGCGCTGCTGCGATCACGCGCGCCGGATGTTCCTCGCGAACTCCTTGCTGTGGGCGACGCTGATTATGGAAATGTTTTTCAACGAGGGTGGGCGAGCATCTTTCGAGGAGTCCGCGAACTCCGCCGCGATTCCCTTGGGGACCTACCTGGATCGGGAGATGAGGTGCAGGCCGTCCGATCCGCTCTGAAAGACGTTAATAGCGTGGTGTTGTCGCGCGAGCAGGCGACCGAGGCCAATTTCAAAAGAGATGCGGACAAGCCGGTGACCGTAATGCATTTGGCCCTGCATGCGGTTGCTGACACGAAGCACCCTGATCGGGCGGCACTCGTGTTTGCTCCCGACCCTGTCGGAGGGGAGGACGGCTTACTCCAGGTTCGAGAGATCCAAACACTTCCGATTGCCGGAACCAGCCTGGTTACGCTCTCCGCATGCGACACAAGCGTGGGACGGGTGGAAGGTGAAGAAGGAGTATCGAGCATCGTTTACGCCTTTCTCTACGCGGGGGTCCGCAGCGCGGTAGCTACTTACTGGCCGGTTGAGGACACCGCGACAGCGGATCTGATGCGCGATTTCTACAACGAACTCGGACACGGAACGAGCAAAGCGGACGCTTTACGTCGTGCCCAGCTTCGACTGGCGGATAGTCGGATGGAAATGCACGAACCTTTCCATTGGGCCGCATTCGAATTAATCGGAGAAGGCTCGGACACTATTGAAAGAAGAGCACGCAATGACACTGAATGAGCGAAAGCAAATATTGGAAAAGGTCGACGCGCTTGTGCGTCGACAATTCTTTGATCCGAAGTTCAACGGTCGAAACTGGCCCGCTCTGGTCGAGAAGCATCGTGATCTCATTATTTCGACCAATGATGACCGCAGTTTCGAAACGGAAGTTAACCGATTGTTGGCCGAACTTGGCACCTCGCACACCGGTTTCTTTCACAGGAACACGCCCATTCCAAGCAGGAATTCCATAAACGCCACGTTTAAATCCTGGGAGACAGAAGATGGCCTCCGCTGGGTATTTCAGGATGTGCAGCCAGGTGGCCCAGCGGATCGCGCCGGAGTCAAGCCTGGCGACATGTTAGTCAGCGTCAATGAGCGCGAATTGAGGCCGCCCCAAAAACCCGAGTTCCGCATGGACTCGCTGGCGCCGGTGACTCTCCTGCACCGTAATGGAGATCTGAAGGAAGTAAAGTTGGGCGTCAAGACTCCAAAAGCGAAGTACTCCGACTGTCCGTATGCGGAACCAAAGAGCGTTATATACAAGCAAATTGAACCAGGGATGGGATATCTGAAGGTGAGCATGTTCCCTGGCATTCTGGGGATAGATTTTGCGCACGATGTAGACCGAGCGATAAGAGAACTGCGCAATTGCGAGCGGCTCGTGATTGACCTCCGTGGCAACCCCGGAGGCGGAATCGGAGCGCTTCGTTTGATGAGCTACTTGACTCCGGACCGGCTTCCGGTCGGCTATAGCCTCACGAGAGAGCGAGCCGAGCGGGGCTATCGCCGCGAGGACCTCCCCCAGTTCCGCGCGGTTCCAGATCAGAAGTGGCAACTGCCATTCGTCGCATCGAAATTCATCGGTCGCGATATGTCAATCGCGGTAATAACGGAGGGCAGAGGCCCACAGAAATTCCATGGCCGCATTGTCATGCTCGTCAACGAACATACGGCCGGATCTGGCGAAATGGTTGCAGGCTTCGCACACGAGAATAACTTGGCGAAGATCATTGGCAAAAAAACTGCCGGCCGCCTGCTCGGCGGAAAAGAATTCAAAGTCGGTGACACTTATACGCTCATGCTTCCCATAGGTGCGTACTTATCGTGGAGCGGTACTCGATTCGAGGGGGCCGGAGTATCTCCCGATGAGGAACTCGATTGGTCTCCCATTGATCCTGAAAACCAGTTTGGGCGAGCCGTGGAAGCGGTCCGCACGATGTAGCTGCCCCTCGCGTTCGAAGGATTGGTCAAACGGCACTGGTCCATAAACGAGGGCGTCATTCGTGAGAGCAACACGACTTTGCTCAGGAGCACCACGTATATCGCTATCGCAGTGGGGAACCAAACTTGCGACGAATGTAATTGCGAACGACTGTGGTCATGGATACTGCTCTCTGATCGCCTCCACTGCTCGTAACTGTAGCCTTGGCATCGGCTACAACGTCAGCGACACCAGCCGGAATCTTCTCCCCATCTCGTTTAACAGTGAACAAGCTGTTGATCTCGGAAGCTGTATCGCTGTTATACGAGAAAGAGTTATTCAGTGCGACGCGCGCAATGAAAGTTAGTTCCTGTTGAGCATCCATTTTGTGTGCAAAAGTGTCGAAACTCACGTCCGAGGGAGGTGGCGGCGGGCCGAAGGTGTCGAAGATATAGTCACCTACCTTGGCAGCCATTGAAACCTTTGTTGGATCTTTGCCGCGTTTGAGGATATCCGTCTTAGCATAGTAGAGTACCTGTTGAATGCCTAGGGGAACTTTTTGTCCCAGCTCCTTTTTCGTGAAAACGTCGTTGATCTTTTCCGTCACCGCCTTATCGTAGAAAACGGCGTCGTCAGCTGCAATGTCAACGATAAGCTTTATTTCTTGTTGAGCTGTCATCTTGTGAGCAAACGTATCAAAATCTACATCAGGAGTCTGAGCGTGAGCCAGAGATGAGAGGCTAACAACAACGCTTACGGCAAGCGTCTCTTTGAAGGTTCTGGGGTCCATACGTTACGCGTCCCCTGCAGGCGATGGCACACTTTCATCTTAGTTCGGCTTACAGACCCTCCTTTCTGAGACGGCTCCTTACAGACCGCGTTGCACCTTCAGGTTCAAGTTTGAGAGGTGACCTGGCCAAGCGGATAAGTTCTGCAACGAGAGATAGAGTCCTGGAACATGGCCTGTACATGTTGCAAGAGTCAGTTCGCAACGAGAGGCTTAGAGCGGTCGCCCTCATCCGCGCAGTCGACGCCGGCCTTACCAAGATTCTGCCGCAGAAGTTGACGATGTTTTAATGTGGAACTTCTCGTGGTGTCCCGCTTCTGCGAATGCAAGGGAGCGAGCAGTCGGTCATCGTGTCGAAGCCCACGGACGTTGGACGAGGGCAGACGGTGGTTGCTGGCGATGTGGCGCGCGAAGACATCGTTCAAAACTTGAGTGCGCGGAAGAGAGAAGTCTCACGTTCGCCCGACCTTTACCTCGCAGCGCCACATGGCGCTTGATCTAGGGATGCCTTGGTCTGAAGTGTGATGTCACTACGAGGCATCGTGGTTTTCAGTGACCCGAACCGGATATCCCCTCCACCCCGAACCCTCCCGTCTGAACGAGATCGTGTACTCGCCGGGACTGACCTGAAGCCGCGCTTCAATATTCAAAACAGCTCGCCCGTTATTCATAACAGCTTCGCCTGTTGTTGCAAAGACGCGCCGCTCTCCCGTTCGGGCCAAGAACGCAATGTCATATCTCCCCGGCTGCCATGTCTCAGGAAGATCAATTTTCAGGTGCAAGTGTCCCCGTCTTAGTGTCAGGGGAGGGTTTAATGGTGTCGGCTGCTCGTCTGAATCGGCTCCGCCTCGGAATAAGAGCTGGTGTCGCAGATCTAACTCGGCGTTGTAAATGTGATCATGATTAAGCTGGTTCCAAATCACCGGCACTACTCCTGCGGCCACTATGAGGCAGGCTGCGGCGACTATCTGGTAGCGAAACCGTCTTCTTCTGCGACTTTCCCGTTTGCGAGTGCTTTCCTTGTAAGCAAGAAATTCCGTATAGCAGGGTGAGCAATGGGTAATGTGTTCCCACGGTTCATCCGTGGTCAGTTCCTTGCGTTCAGCTATCCGTTTTACCACCGCGTCGCCAGGACAATCCTTCCGGGTCGGATTCGGATATGCAGTCAGGATTTCTGATTGAATCGCGCGTTGGAGGCGTTCGTACTTCTCTTTCGGCGTTTCCTCGGCCATGCTCACAAGCGGTCAGTGTAGCGCAGTGCGCCGGGGCAGACGCCAAGGAAAACTGGGACCGGATGATGGAGCTGTTAGGCTCCGCCGCGCATCGGTTCGGTGACTTTATCGATCCAACGCCAGAACCGCCGTTGGGCCGTGTTGGCCGTTTGCCCGGTTAGAGCGCCGACCTCGTCCCAATTGCATCCATTCCGCAAATGATCCAGCATCACCTTCACATCGCTGCGGCCCAGCTCTTCCAATCGGCGACTCAGTTCCGAAAGCTGAATACCTGCAAGGTACCTCGAATCGTACTCTGCGGGATCAACCAGCGCTTTCTTGCGAATCGATTCGTCCAGGTCGTCTAACCCGACCGTCCGTCCCCGCCGCTCCCGCTGAGTGCCGGCCTGCAGATCCTGTGCACACCACTTCGCTTGAGCGTAGACGCGGTGCTCCGGGCGCCGCCCAAAGTCCTCACCATGCGATTCCCAAACTGATTGAACAGCCAAGTCCGCGATCTCTGATGTGCGCCAGACATCGTACAACAATCGGCGCGCCAGCGATTTCAGAGGACTCTGAATCCTGCTGACCGCTTCGAACCAGCCCCAAGCAATGTTGTTTCCGTGCCGGTGTTTTCTCGCTAAGCAGATCGGCACAACCTTACCTTGTTCGACCGGCGACAACTCCTCGAAATTGAAGGGGATTACCACAATATCCATTCTTCAAATCCGTCCTTGAAAGAATTTCTAGCTAAGTGTCCGAAGGCGACCTTGCCTAGACCCTTACCTATAGACGCATTAAGTCAGGCCGCGATGCCGGAAAAATACCACGATTTTTCGCAACGGCAAATTAGCAAATTCAATTATGGGCAACTTTGCCGTACTGAACAGAAACGAAACCCATCAACGCCTGGAAGTGAAACTCCGCCGCGAACTCGGCGATCTCGTTATGGGCCTCTTATCAGAGGAGCGGGTCGAAGACATCCTGCTCAATCCCGACGCTTCGTTGTGGGTCAAACGAATGGGTCAGGACTTCACAAATGTGGGAGCAATGGCGCCCGAAACAGCAACGAGCGCACTCTCTACAATCGCTGCCTGGCGCGGCACCGTGCTCAACCATGACAATCCCATTCTCGAAACCGAGCTGCCAATCGATGGCAGCCGGTTCGAAGGTATAGTCTCGCCAGTTGTTCGAAATCCCGTCTTCGCAATCCGGCTGCGGCCAAGAAAGATTTTCTCGCTTACCGATTATCAAGAAGACGGAATTCTAACGGCCAAGTGCGATTCGCTGAACAAGCTGCGCCGCGGCGACGATTTCTCTGCATCCGTGCGCGGTTTGAGCCACTCAGAAATCATCCGCGCCGCTGTAATCGCGCGAAAAAACATTCTTGTCGTCGGATCGACAGGAAGCGGCAAGACGACCCTGGTCAATGCCATCCTGGACGCATTCGCGACGCTCACTCCCAACGACCGGGTGATTTCCATCGAAGATACTACTGAACTTCAATGCGGGGTCAACAATTATCTGGATCTTAGAGCCGTTGGGCACGTGTCGATGCTCGACTGTCTCCGTGCCTGCATGCGGCTTAAACCGACCCGCATTGTCGTGGGCGAACTGCGTGGAGCCGAGGCACACACCCTCCTCAAGGCCTGGAATACCGGTCACCAAGGCGGTGTCGCCACTCTGCATGCTAACGACGCCGTCAGCGGGCTGGTCCGCCTGGAGAGTCTTGTAGCGGAAGCCACCAACGCTGCGCAACAGTCCCTGATTGCTGAGGCCGTGAACCTTGTGGTGTTCGTTGACGGCGAATCCACCATACGGGCCGGGAGGAAGGTTCGAGAAGTCTTGCTTGTTCATGGTTACTCCAACGGGAGTTATCAAGTCGAGCACGTTTGATACACAAACTGAATTCAGGAGGTTATGTAAGGAAATGCATTTCGTTCGTTTGAAGATCCCTGTTGTGAGATCGAGACTACTGCCTATGATTGCGCTCGCCTGGATGTTCACTCAGCGTGCGCACGCAGCGGCGGCCGGGAACCTTCCTTGGGAAGCGCCGCTGACGGCAATCGCTACTTCGCTAACGGGTCCAGTCGCATATGCTATCGGGCTGATTGGAATTGCAATCGCCGGGGGCACCATGTTGTGGGGCGGGGAGCTCAGCGAGTTCGGTCGTCGTGCTTGCATGATCGGCTTAGTGGTTTCGGTTTTGGTGTTCGCGGCTCCGCTGCTGTCTTCAGCGTTCGGCGTTAACGCCGCTGTGGTCTAACCAATGCAGAATGCGCAGCCCTTCCGAGAAGTGGTCATCCATGAGAGCGCAAATCGGCCCAACCAACTCCTCGGCAGCGACCGTGAACTTGTGCTCGTAGCTCTGCTGATCTCAGTCAGCCTCGCCTTCGCGTTAGCCACTTGGTGGGGCATTATTTTGAGCGGTGCTTTGTGGGCGACTGCGGTGGCAGTCCTGAAGCGAATGGGCAAGGCTGACCCTCAGCTCCGGCAAGTATATCTGCGCCACATACGATACCGGGGTTTCTATCCGGCAAAGAGCGGCCTTTACTCCAGCTGTCTCTCCACGCCCACACGTTGGAATTGAGCAGGAGTAAACCGGGCGCATGAGCCACAACTTGGTCCGTGCGCTCGTTCTTTCAATTTGAGGATTAAGACATGCTACGCAACGAACATCGCAAAGATCCAAGAGGACTGGCCGACATGCTCCTGCCATACGCGCTTATTGGCGATGGGATTTTGCTCCAGCAGGACGGGTCTCTTCTTGCCGGGTGGTCTTTTCGAGGACCTGACATGATGTCTGCATCTGCGTCGGAGATGGAGGCACTCAGCGCCCGAATAAACCAAGTTCTCCGCCTAGGGAGCGGTTGGATGCTCTCCTGTGATGCGATCCGAACACGGGCACCGGGATACCCCGAAAGTGGGGCCTTTCCTGATGTCATCACCCAAATTGTTGATGACGAGCGCCGTGAACAATTCATGGCTGAAGGAGCGCACTTCGAATCCGAGTATTTCCTCACGCTGACCTATCTGCCTCCCGTTGAGGCGGAAGAGAAGATCAAAGGTTTCCTCTTCGAAGGAACGCAAAAAACAGGTTCAGCCCAGGTAGCGACGCAAGTTGTTGATCACTTCCGAACGCGCGTAGATGTCTTCGAAAACGTGTTTGGGTCCCTCTTCAAGAGTCAGCGTCTGAGGCGCAATACCGTCACCGATGATCTTGGCTTTCATCAAGAGTATGACGGCCTTCTCCGCTATCTGCGGCGTTGCATCACCGGAGAAGATCATCCGTTCGCGATGCCGGCAATCCCATGCTTCTTGAATGATGTTCTCGCCTGTGTTGATTTCTATGGTGGGGTACAACCGCGCCTCGGCCCAAAGCATATGCGGGTCATCTCCATTGATGGCTTCCCGCGGGCAAGCTCGCCGGGAATGTTACGTGCGTTAGACTCACTCGCGATTGAATATCGCTGGAATACAAGAGCACTGTTGCTCGATTCTGAAGAAGCTCGCCACTTGCTCGACAAACACCGTTCTAAGTGGAAGGGAAAGATCCGCGGATGGAAGGACCAGATCTTCAGAGCTCAAGCTGGTCCTATCAATGCCCACGCCGCTAACATGGCCGCCGACGCCGAAGCGGCTATGGCCTTAGCCGACGCAGGCGACGTTCAGTTCGCCCAATATTCCACGAACATCATTTGCCTTGATGAAGACCCGGAGCGGCTCTACGAAAGTACGCGGCTCGTGATGAAGACTATCCAGCAGTTGGGGTTCTGCTGTCGAGTAGAGACAATCAACGCCGTAGAAGCTTGGCGAGGTTCGCTGCCAGGGGACGGCTACTCAAATGTACGGCGAGTCATTCTGCACACTTTAAATCTGGCAGATATGCTGCCTATCACTTCAGTTTGGGCTGGACTGCAAGTGAACCCGTCTCCCTTTTTCGCAAAAGACAGTCCACCGCTGCTGTATGCGGCCACTAGCGGGGCTACGCCGTTCCGCTTCAACCTTCACGTCTCTGATCTAGGCCACTCCGTTGTCTTGGGCCCACCGGGTGCGGGGAAATCGACTCTGATGAGCCTGCTTGCAGCAGAGTGGTTCCGGTATCCGAATGCTCAGCTATTCGCGTTTGACAAGGGCTATTCGGTTTGGATGCTAACGGTGGCGGCAGGAGGAGAGTTCTACGATCTGGCTGGCCCGAAATCTGAGTTGGCGTTCTGCCCGCTACGGGAGATCGATGACGATTCCGATGTTGCGTGGGCAGTCGGCTGGATTGAAGGCCTATGCCGGCTTAACGGTTTGGACTTCACACCACGCCAGCGCAACGCAGTGGCCCAAGCCGTAGAGAAACTTCGCCTTTCGCCTACGCGCACGCTCACGGAACTCTCCGCCAATGTTCAGGAGCTCGATGTGCGCGAGGCCTTACAGCAC